>NZ_JBHVYK010000013.1:108289-124650 GCF_042880855.1 Streptomyces sp. NPDC058291 | reverse complement strand
CCTCCTGACAGGAGGGCGGCCGTTTCGCGAATGACGAGTCGTGACCTCGGGGAGGTGACGTCAGTCGTTGATGCAGGTGTTGCCGAACGCCGGGTTCAGCAGGCCGATCACGTTGATCGTGTTGCCGCAGACGTTGACCGGGATGTGGACGGGAACCTGCACGACGTTGCCCGACAGCACGCCCGGGGAGTGCTCGGCGACGGCGTTCGCGCCGCTGTCGGCGGCGGCGATGCCGGAGGCGCCGGCGACGGCCGCGGCGGCAACGGAGGTCAGGACCAGGCCCTTCGCGATACGCGACATGGAGAGGTGCTCCTTGGGGGTTGTGACATCAACACCGGGGCGGGGATGCCCGGCGCTGAAGTCAACGCGTGGGGCTCACGGGGGTTGTGCGGCCGAATGAGTGATGTCTTCGGAGTTCGAGGTTCACCATACCGACACAGTTGTCCGGTTTCAGGGGATTAATCCGGACAGCGGCTAGAGTTGCGCCCCATCCGACGCACGCCTATAGCAAGCAAATCGCACGAAAGGGCACCGCCGGTCATGCGCAACTCCCTGGGTCCTCTCCTGCATCGCGCCACGGTCGGCGTCCTCACCCTCGCCGCACTCTGGGCGCCGGGCGGCGCCCGGGCGGCCGGCCCTCCGCCGGCCGCCGAGGCCGAACGCCTCGCCTTCACACAGCGCTACCACTCCACCCAGCACGGCGGCATCGTCCGCGCGGCCAACGCGGCCATCAGCTGCCGCGCGGCCCCGACGGCCGCGGCGGTCCCCGTCTGCCCGGCCGCACGCGCCGGCACGGCGCCGGCGCGCAACGACGACTTCGACATGTTCTACGTCGACGTCGACGACGACCCCAACACCTACAACTCCTCCCGCGCCGAGGTCCGGTTGCCCAAGGGCGCGCGGGTGTCGTACGCGCGGCTGTACTGGGGCGGCAACCTGCGCGTGGGAGAGCAGAAGCCGCCCAAGGACAACGGGCGGGTGCTGATCGCCGAACCGGGCGGCCGGTACAAGGCGGTGCTCGCCGACACCGTCGTCGGCCACCGGGCGGCCCACGGCGCCGACGCCTTCCAGGCCTCCGCGGACGTCACGAAGCTGGTGCGCGACAGCGGTCAGGGCCTGTACACCGTCGCGCAGATCAACGTGGCCATGGGCAGGTCGGCGGCCGGGGCCTGGGGCGGCTGGACGCTGGTCGTGGCCTACGAGAACCCGGCCGAGCCGCTGCGGGATCTCTCCCTCTGGGACGGCTTCGACGCCCTCGGCTCCGCCGCCGGCCAGGAGATCGAGCTGCGCGGGCTCCGCATCCCCAGGGGCGCGGGCGGCCGCGTGGGGCTGGTCGCCTACGACGGCGACCGCGGCCGTTCGGGTGATTCGCTCATGATGTCGAGCGGTGGCCGGGCGGCCATCGCGCTCACGGACCCGGTCAATCCATCTGACGATGTGTTGAACTCCACGATCAGCGAGCCGGGGGAGGCTCCGGCGGCGCGTGTACCGGCGCACGTCAACACCCTCGGCTACGACTCCGACGTGTTCGATCTGCGCAGGGGTTTGCGATCCGGCGGTGACCAGCTGGCGGTCCGGCTCGTTGCCCACCGGGACGCGGCGTGGGCCGGGGCGCTCTTCGTCGCCGTCGACACACGGAAGAAGTAGTCAAGCGCGTTCCCGCATGTCCCGAGCGCCACCGTGAGCGAGGAAACCGCGCAATGCACCAGCCAGAACCCGACGAACGGCCCCGGGTCCTGCACCTCACCCAGCCGGTGGACGGCGGGGTCGCCCGGGTCGTGACGGACCTCGCGCGAGCCCAGCTCGCCGCCGGTCTGCACGTCGCCGTCGCCTGCCCGGACGGCCGGTTCGCCGGGGACCTGCGGTCCCTGGGAGCGGACGTCCGGCACTGGGCGGCCACCCGGTCGCCGGGGCCCTCGCTCCCCGGCGAGGTACGGCGGCTCGCACGCCTGCTCGACGAGGTACGCCCCGACCTGGTGCACGCGCACAGCGCGAAGGCCGGACTGGCCGGACGGCTCGCGCTGCGCGGACGGATCCCGACCGTGTTCCAGCCGCACGCCTGGTCCTTCGAGGCCGTCGGCGGCGTCACCGCCGCACTGGCCCTGCGCTGGGAGCGGTTCGGGGCCCGCTGGGCGGACCGGCTGGTGTGCGTCAGCGAGGCGGAGCGCGCCACCGGCACGCGCGCCCGGATCGCCGCCCGGTGGAGCGTCGTCCCCAACGGCATCGATCCCGAGCGCTTCCATCCCGCTCCCGTCGACACCGTGCGCGCCGCCCTCCTGCCCGGCCTCGACGCGGCCGCCCCGCTGGTGGTGTGCGTGGGGCGGCTGTGCCGGCAGAAGGGGCAGGACGTGCTGCTGCGGGCCTGGGACGCCGTCGCGCGCCGCACGCCCGGCGCCCGGCTGGTGCTGGTGGGCGACGGACCGGACGCGGAGCGACTGCGGTCCGCGGCGCCGGAGTCAGTGCTGTTCGCCGGGGCCGTCGCCGACGTCGTGCCCTGGTACCAGGCCGCCGACCTGATCGTGCTGCCCTCGCGCTGGGAGGGCATGGCACTGGCCCCGCTGGAGGCGCTGGCCTGCGGGCGGCCCGTGGTGGTCACCGACGTGGACGGCGCCCGGGAGAGCCTGCCGGACGCCCTCGCGTCCCACTGTCTGGCACCCACGGACGACCCGGCCGCGCTGGCCGACACCGTCACCGCACTGCTGCTCGACCCGCTGCTGCGCGAATCGCTCGGCCACCAGGGGCGCCGGCACGTCCTGGCCACGCACGACGTGCGACGCACGGCCGAAGCGGTCGCGGACGTGTACCGCGAGCTGCTCACGACCAGACAAGGGGCGCGCGTCGCGCCCACCGAGTGCAGGGAGTCCATCCACTCGTGACTGCGGAAAGCACCGTTCCCTCTCCTGGCGCGCAGCCCGGATACTCGTCCGTCTCGGTCATCCCGCGGCGGGAGAGCGCGACGGGATTCAGGTTCCCCGCCCGACGGCCCCCCGCGCGGCCCACGTCACCGCTGCCGCTCCTGCTCACCGACGCCCTCGCCGCGCTCGCGGGCGCGCTGGCGCTGGCCGGGACGCAGCGCCGGCCGCTCCTGGCGGCGCTGCTGGTGACGGCGACGATGCTGCTGCGCCCGCAGCGTTCGCGTCCCGTGGCGGGGGTGCTCGACGAAGTGCCCACCGTCTGCGGCCGGATCGCGGTCGGCTGGCTGGTCCTGGCCGCCGTCGCCGGGGCGTGGAACCCGACGCACGCCCTCTCGGCCCGCACCCTGCTCCTCGGCTGCGCGGCACAGGCCGTGGCCTGCTGCGCCGGCCGCGCGGTCGTCCATCTGCGGCGGCGGCGGGCGCTGTTGCGCCGCCCGCGCGCCGCGCTCGTCATCGGGCCCGCCACGACCGCGCAGCGGGTGGCGGCCGCCGTGCTGCGCCACCCCCGGTGCGGGATCCGTCCGGTGGGGATCGTGGCCGAGAACCCCGACGGCGCCGACGGCCTGCCGGTGCTGACGAGCGGTCAGGAGGTGCAGCGCGCCCTCATCCAGAACGGCGTCCGGGACGTCCTGTGCGTCCACCCGGCCGTGCGCTCCGTGCAGGGCCCGCTGCTGCGGGCCCTCGCCGAGTCGGGCTGCACGGTGTGGGAGATCGACGCCGACACCCCCTCGTACGCGAGCCGCGAGCAGCTCGCCGGGTTCTCCTGCCGCCGCCTCGACGTGGCCGCCCGGCGCCGCGGCAGCCTCGCCAAGCGGCTGCTGGACGTCGCGGTCTCCGGAAGCCTGCTCCTGCTGGTCAGCCCACTGCTGCTGCTGTGCGCGACCGTGCTGCGGCTGACCGACGGGCCCGGGGTGGTCTTCCGTCAGGAGCGCATCGGCAAGGACGGCAGGCCCTTCACCCTGTTGAAGTTCCGCACCCACCGCCCGGTCGACGAGCACGAGGCGGCGACCCGCTGGAGCGTGGCCGGGGAGCGCCAGATGAGCCCCTTCTGCCGCTTCCTGCGCCAGACCTCGCTGGACGAGCTGCTGCAGCTGTGGAACGTGCTGTGCGGCGACATGAGCCTGGTCGGTCCCCGCCCCGAACGCCCCTTCTTCGTCGGCCAGTTCAGCCAGAGCTACCCCGGCTACGCGGCCCGCCACCGCATGCAGACCGGCATCACCGGCCTCGCGCAGGTGCACGGGCTGCGCGGCGACACCTCGATCGAGGACCGGGCCCGCTTCGACAACGCGTACATCGACAACTGGTCGCTGTGGCAGGACGTGTGCATCCTGCTGCGCACCGCGGCCGCCCTCGTGCGACCGACCGGGAGCTGAAACCGCCGATGACCCCAGGACCCGTCCGGAGTCTCCCGCCCGCGCTGCGACGCCTGGCACGGCGTCTCGCCGCGTTGTCGGGCCCGCCCGCGTACGCCCACGCGGGCGCCCCTCCACCGTGCGACGCGCCGAACGGGACGCCGCGAGGCCCCTCCCGCGGGCAGTCGGCGGCGCCTCCCGGACCGGCCCTCGCCCTGCCCCTGGCGTCCGCCCGGACGCTGTCGCCGGTCCTCCCCGTCGTCACCGTGCTCGCCGTGCTCGGCCTGCCGCTCGCGCCCGGCGGCGAGGGCGGCGCCGGACCGGCCGACGTGCTGTCCGCGCTGGTCGTGCTGTTCTGCGTGGTCCGGCTGCTGCGGCAGCGGCGGCGCCCGCTGTCCCGCACGGCCGCCGTCCTCCTCGGGCTGCCGGTCGCCGGGCTCACGCTCGCCGCGATGGGCGCCTCCTCGGCGGGCGCGGGCGTCACCGGCCTGGGCCGCTACCTGCAGATCTTCGTGCTCGTCCCGGCGGCCGTCGTGCTCCTGGTCCGCGACCGTGCCGATTTCCGGGTGCTGGCCTGGTCGTTCGTCGGCCTGGCGGGGTGGCAGGGGGCGGTCGGCGTGCACCAGTTCGTCACCGGGACCGGCGCCTCGTACCAGGGCGAGACGATCCGCGCGGTCGGCACGTTCGGGCCGCAGGACGTGATGGGCATGGCGACCGTCGTGTCCTTCGGGCTGATCTGCGCGATCGGGCTGGCGCTCGGCCGGACCCCGGTGCGGCAGCGGGCGATCGCCGCCGGCTGCGCGCTCGCGCTGCTGGCGCCGCTGGCGCTCTCCTTCAGCCGGGGCGCCTGGATCGCCACCGCACTGACCTGCACGGTCCAGCTGGTCCTCGCCGGGCTGCGGCGGGCCCTGAAGATCGGCGCGGTGGCGCTGGCGGCCGGAGTGGTCCTGGTCGGCGGCTTCGGCGTCGGCTCGGCGATGCTCCAGGAGCGCGTCAACAGCATCACCCAGATCGCCGACGCGCCCGACCAGTCGGTGACCGACCGGTACACGCTGTGGGCGTCCGCCGTCGGCATCTGGCGTCAACAGCCGCTCACCGGCGTCGGGTTGAAGGGCTTCCCCGAGCACCGGGACGCGCACGCCTCCCTCGCCCTGTCCTCCGGCAGCGACACCGACGGCGCGGGCTCGGGCTTCGTGCGGCAGCCGCTGCTGTCCCCGCACAACATGTATTTGCTGCTCCTCGCCGAGCAGGGCCTGATCGGTCTGCTCGCCCTCGGGGGCGGCTGGCTGGCGTTGCTGGCCCGCGGGCTGCGCGGCTGGGCCCGCGTCAGGCGCTCGGGCCCCGGCCTCGACTGCGCGCTCGTCGCCTGCGGCCTTCTGGTCTGGCAGTTGATCGACTTCGTCTACGCCGACATCGGCGGACCCTCGACCGTCCTGACGGCCGTCGTCTTCGGGCTCGTGGCCTGGTGGGCGCTGGTCGGCGCGGACGGCCGTGAGGAGGCGCTCGCGCGATGACGGCGACGCCTCCGCGGACGCCCCGCACGGACGGCCCCCCGTCCGTGCCGCCGGCGCGGGCCGCCGCACGGTCCGCGAGGCCGGACGGCACCGACACGACCAGCGGAGCCGACGGGACCGCCGAGACCACCGAGACCGACGGAACCCTCCAAGCCAACGGGACCAGCGGCACCGACGGGCCCCTCCGGGCCAACGGGACCAGCGGCACCACCGAGACCGACGGGACGCCCCGAGCCAAGGGGACCACCGAGACCGACAGGACGCCCCGAGCCAACGGGACCAACGGAACCGCCGAGACCGACGGAACCCCCCGAGCCAACGGGACCGACGGGAGCGCCGAGACCACCGAGACCGACGGAACCCCCCGAGCCAACAGGACCAGCGGAACCACCCAGACCGACGGAACCCCCCGAATCAACAGGACCAGCGGAACCACCCAGACCGACGGAACCCCCCGAACCAATGTGACCAGCGGCACCACCCAGACCGACGGGATGCCCGTGGACGGGGCCGGCGAGAAGGCCGGGGCGGTCGTGGCGGCCGGCGGGGAGAAGGGCCGGCCCGCCGGCGACCTTCCCGCGGCCTCCCGCGGCTTCCTCGCCAGGGCCGCGCTCGTCACCGCCGCGCTGTCCGTCGCGGGCGCCCTGCTCGGGCTGCTCCGGGACCAGGCGCTGGCCCGGCTGTTCGGCGCGGGCAGCGACACCGACGCGTTCCTCGTCGCGTGGACCGTGCCCGAGTTCGCGGCCACGCTGCTCATCGAGGACGGCCTGGCGTTCGCCCTGATCCCGGCGTTCAGCATGGCGCTGGCCCGCCGCTCCCAGGGCGCTCCGGGCGACCCCGTCCGCGCGCTGGTCGCCGGGACGCTCCCCCGGCTGTCGCTGGCCTTCGCCGCGGTGGGCGCCCTGCTGATCGGCCTGGCGCCCCAGCTCGTCGAGGCCCTCGCGCCCGGCCTGCCCGACCCCGCGCTCGCCGTCGGCTGCACCCGGCTCACCGCCACCTGCGCGGTGAGCTTCGGGCTCGCCGGGTACTGCAGCGCGGCCCTGCGCGCACACCGGCGGTACGTGGCGCCGGCGGCGATCTACGTGGCCTACAACGCCGGCATCATCGCCGGGATGTACGCCCTCGGCGGGCGCTGGGGGGTGCGGGCGGCGGCGGCCGGGGTCGCGGTGGGCGGTTTCCTCATGGTTCTCGTCCAGCTCCCCTCGCTGCTGGGCCAGCTGAGGCGGCGTTCGGCGGACGGGGAGCGGGGCGCCGCGCACGAGGAGTCCCGGCCCCTCGACACCGCGCTCCTCACGACCGTCCTGCTGTTCGCGCTGTGCCGGCAGTCCCAGGTCCTCATCGAGCGCTTCCTCGCCTCCCAGCTGCCGGCCGGGGCGATCTCCCACCTCAACTACGCGCAGAAGGTCGCGCAGATGCCGATGATCCTGTCGGTGATGGTGTGCACGGTCACCTTCCCGGTGGTCGCGCGGGCGCTGGCCGAGGGGGACACCGAACGCGCCCGCAGCCGGGTGGAGCGGGATCTGGCCCTGGCCGCGTGCATCGTGCTGCTCGGCACGGCCGCGGTGGTCGCCTGCGCGCCCCAGATGATCGAAGTCCTCTTCCAGCGGGGCGCGTTCACCGCGCGGGACACCGCGGCGACGGCCGGGCTGATGCGGGTGTACGCGCTCGGGCTGCTCGGGCAGACCCTGGTGGGCGTGCTGGCTCGCTCCTACTTCTCGGCGGGTCGCGGCGCCTGGTACCCGGTCGGCGCGATGGCCTGTGGGATCGTCGTCACCTCCTGGATCGGCGCGTTGAGCGTGCACGCCTGGGGCGTGTACGGGATCGCCGCCGCCAACGCGACCGGCATCACCGTCACCGCCCTGGTGCTGCTGGCCGGGACCGGACCGCGCAGCGTCCCCATCGGCGTCCGGGCCGTGCTGCACGAGCTGAGCCGGCCGGTGCGGGCGGCCCTGGTGGCGGCCCTGGCCGGGGCCCTCGCCGCCGGCCGGTGCGACGACGCGCTCCTCGGCCTCGCCGTCGGCGGACTCACCGTCACCGTCGTCTTCCTGGCGCTCGGCCGGGCCCTGGGCGCCCAGGGCATCGTCGGCGCGCTCCGTTCCGTACGTTCCGCGACCCGAAGGCTCTCCCATGGCCGCTCCTGACCGCCGCCCGCCCGCCCCCGTCCCGTGGGTGGCGATGTACCACTCGGTGGGCGACTGCTCCGAGGACCCGTACCGCGTCACGGTCACCCCCGAACGGCTGGAGGCGCAGCTGAGGTGGCTGGGCCGGCGCGGGCTGCGCGGCGTCTCCGTGGCCGAACTGCTCGCCGCCCGCGCCCGCGGGGAAGGCCGGAACCTGGTGGGTCTCACCTTCGACGACGGTTACGCCGACTTCCTCACCGGCGCCCTGCCCGCCCTGCGCCGCAACGGCTGCACGGCCACCCTCTTCGTGCTGCCCGGCCGGCTCGGCGGCGACAACGCCTGGGATCCGCTCGGCCCGCGCAAGCCCCTGCTGACCGCCGACGGCATCCGCCGCGCGGCCGACGAGGGCGTCGAGATCGGCTCGCACGGTCTCACCCACGTCGACCTGACCAAAGCGGACGACCTCACGCTCAAGGCGGAGACGGTCGAGAGCCGGGCCGTCCTCGCCGGGCTGCTCGGCGCCGAGCCCGGCGGCTTCTGCTATCCGTACGGGACGATCGACCAGCGGGCCGTGGACGCCGTGCGCGAGGCCGGCTACGCCTACGCCTGCGCGATCGACCCGGGCCCGCTGAACGGCCCGCACGCCCTCCCCCGGCTGCACATCGGGCAGAACGACAACGCCCTGCGCCTGTATCTGAAGTACCGGCTGCACCGGCTGCGCCGACGGCCCGTGGAGGGACTGCGGTGAAGGCGCTGCACATCATCACCGGGCTCGGCGTCGGCGGCGCCGAGCAGCAACTGCGGCTGCTGCTGAGGCACTTGCCGGCGCAGTGCGACGTGGTGACGCTGACCAACCCGGGTTCGGTGGCCGACGGACTGACCGAGGACGGGGTGCGGGTCGTGCACCTCGGCATGGCCGGCAACCGTGACCTCGGCGCGCTGCCCCGGCTGGTGCGGATCATCCGCTCCGGCGGTTACGACCTCGTGCACACCCATCTCTACCGGGCCTGTGTCTACGGCCGGCTGGCCGCGCGTCTGGCCGGGGTCCGCGCGGTCGTCGCCACCGAGCACTCGCTGGGCGGCTCGCAGATGGAGGGACGCGAGCTGACCTCCGGGGTGCGCGCGCTCTACCTCGCCAGCGAGCGGCTGGGACGCACCACGGTCGCCGTCTCCCCCACGGTCGCCGACCGGCTGATGAGCTGGGGCGTGCCGGCCCCCCGGATCGAGGTCGTCCCCAACGGCGTCGACCTGGCCCGCTTCCGGTTCGACCCGGACGCCCGGCTGCGCACCCGGCGGCGCCTCGGACTGCCGGACGACGCCCACGTCGTCGGCGGGGTGGGCCGTCTCACGCCCGGCAAACGCTTCGACGTGCTCGTCCACGCCCTCGCCCGTCTCCCGTCCGACCACTGGCTGTTGCTGGTGGGGGGCGGGCCCGAGGAGAGCGTGCTGCGGCGTCTCGCGCACGAGGCGGGGGTCGCCGACCGCGTCCTGTTCGCCGGCGAGCGCCCCAGCGTCCCCGACGGCGCCCCCGGCCCCGACCTGCCGTCCCTGGTCTGCGCGATGGACGTGTTCGTCTCCCCGTGCCTTGAGGAGACCTTCGGCCTCGCGGTCGTGGAGGCGCTCGCCTCGGGACTGCCCGTGCTCTACGCCTCCTGCCCCGCGATCGAGGACCTGCCCGCGCGGCCGGCCGGCGCCCGCCGCGTGAGCGGCGGGGCCGGGGCGTTCGCCCGCGCGCTGACCGAGGCGCGCGCGCTGGGCCCCGGCCCGCGCACCGCCTCGGACGCCGTCCGCCATTACGACATCACCCGCAGCGCCGCCCAGCTCATGGACGTGTACGCGGCCACCGTCACCGGACCACCCCGGTCGTCCACCGCTACCCCGACACCCCAGGGAGTCAGTTCCCCATGACCGAGAACCCCCGCCGCCCTGCCGCGCTGCGCCGCACCAGGACGCTGCCGCCGTGGTCCCTGCTCGCGGCCGGCGCCGTCGCCGGCGGTCTGCTCGGCGGCGCGTACGGAGTCGTCACGCCGCCCGTGTACACGGCCACCGCCTACGTCGTCGCGGTCCCGACCGCGAAGTCGGACCCGGCGTCCGCGCTGGGCTTCGCGCAGGCCTACGGCCGGGTCGCCACCCAGCTCGCGGTGCTGGGCGACGCCCAGGTGTGGGCGGGCGTGCCCGTGAAGACGCTGCAGCAGAGCGTGCAGACGGCGACCTCGCCGGACGCCCCGATGGTCGCGATCACGGCGACCTCCCCGCGCGCCGACCTCGCCTCCGACATGGCCAACGCGGTCAGCCGCGCGCTGACCCAGCACGCCAAGAGCTCCGAGGGCGCCACCAACGTCGAGCTGCAGCAGTTCGCCCGCGCGGTCCGGCCTACCGCGCCCTCCTCGGCGTCCTCGGCGGTGACCGGGCTGGTGGGGGCGAGCGCGGGCGGGCTGCTCGGCGGACTGGTCCTGCTGGTCCGGCCGAAGCGGGGCGCGCGGGAGGAGGCCGGGCGCCCGGCCGCCGTGCCCGGCCCGGCTCTCGCCGCCGACGCCCACGGAGCGCTGTGAAACCGACGCTCACGACCGAACTCGTCACCGACGAGGACGCCTTCGCCGCGCTCGCGCCCGACTGGGGCCGGCTGTACCGGCGGTGCGCCACGGCCACTCCGTTCCAGAGCCACGCCTGGCTGCACTCGTGGTGGCTGTCGTACGGGCGGCGCGGCCGGCTGCGTCTGCTGCTGGTCCGCGACGGCGGCGAGCTCGTCGCCGCGGCCCCGCTGACGGCCGTCCGCCGGCCGCTGCCCGCGCTCGTGCCGCTCGGCGGGGCGATCTCCGACTACGGGGACGTCCTGGTCGACGACGAACACGGTGAGCGGGCCGTCGCCGCGCTCACCGAGGCGCTCGCCGCGGTCGCCCGGACCGCGCTGATCGACTTCCGCGAGGTGCGCCCGGGCGGCGCGGTGGAGCAGGTCTACGAACGGTGGCACGGACCGCGGCGCCGGGTGAGCGACTCGGTGTGCCTGGAGCTCCCGGCCGTCCCCATGGAGGACCTGGTGGCCCGGCTGCCGTCGGCGAAGGCCCAGCGGGTGCGCGCCAAGCTGCGCAAGCTGACCGCGCTCGGCGTGCAGCGCACGGCGGTCCGCCCGGAGGAGGTGGACTCGGCGCTGCGGCGGCTGCTGGAACTGCATCGGCTGCAGTGGCAGGGCCGCAAGGTGACGGGTGAGCACCTGCGCTCCCGCTTCTGCGAGCACCTGGTGCGCTCGGTCGGACCGATGGTGCGCGCCGGGGACGCGGTCGTCACCGAGTTCCGGCTGGACGACGACGTCGTGGCCGTCGACCTGACCCTGCTGTCGCGGCGGCTCGCCGGGGGCTATCTGTACGGGGCCCATCCGCGGCTGCGGGAGAGCAAGGCGGACGTCGCGGTGATGCTGCTGGACGCGTGCGCCGAGCACACGCGCGACGGGGGGCGCGCCGCGCTGAGCCTGCTGCGCGGCAACGAGCCGTACAAGCACCACTGGCGGCCGGAACCGGTCGTCAACCAGCGGCTGCTGCTGGCCCGCCGGCGCACCGCACCGCTGCTGTCGGCGGCCCTCTACGACGTGGCCGCGCGGCGGCGCGGCAAGGAGTTGCTGCTCCGTCTGGAGCAGCGGAGGGAGCGAGCCGGTGGCGGCAGGTCCTGACGCGGGCCTGCCGCCACCGCACCGCGGTTCATCCGCTGCGCGACCACCAGTCCAGGCGGAAGCACAGCTTGCCGCCGAGCCAGTACTCGACCCAGTCGCCGAGGTCCATCGGCGTGCAGTTCACCGGGGGTTCGGCGGACGGGTCGGTCGTGGGCGGCTGCGGGGTGGGCTGCGCGGGCGTCGGCTCCACGGACGGTTCCTGGGAGGGCGCCGGAGTCGTGGGCGCCGTGCTCGACCCGTCGAGGCGGCCGGACAGCAGCGAGCGGTACACCTCGGACGACCGGGGGTTCTGCCGGCACTGCCACACGCCGTGGGGGCAGTAGTCGGTCAGCGTGTTGTACAGCGGCTTGTGCTCGTCCATCCAGGCGATCATGCGGCGCATGTACTCGGCGTTGTCACCGTTGCGGAAGAGTCCCCATTCGGGATAGGAAATGGGCTTGCCGTGGGCTTTGGCGAAATCCACGTGCGCCTGGAGCCCGTACGGTTCTTTCACCTGCTCGTCGAACGACAGGCCGGTCGGCTGATCGTAGGAGTCCATTCCCAGGATGTCGACGGTGTCGTCCCCGGGATAGCACTCGGTCCAGGGAACGGCGTCCTTGCCCCGGGTCGGCGTGAAGTCGAACCGGAATTTCTGGCCCGGCACCGAACGCATCGTCGAGACGATCCTGTTCCAGTACTTCTTCCAGGCCTCCGGGTCCGGCCCGCAGCGATGGGTGTACGTGATGCCGTTCATCTCCCAGCCGAGCACGATCACCGTGTCCGGCACCTTCAGCGCGACCAACCGCTCGGCGAGAGCCCTGAAGTGGTGATCGAACTCCCCTGCCGCGCCCTGTCGCAGCAGCCCGCGCACCTCGGCGTCGGAGACGCCCTCCTCGTTGCGCTCCATCATGGGCACGTTGAGGACGAGCATCCGGTCGTCCTCCTCCCGCCGCCAGTCCGCCCACACGTCGAGGAAGCCGGGCGGGCCCTCGATGTTGTGCCACCGGTCGCCCGGCAGGTAGGTGTGGCCGACGCGCAGCTTCGAGCCGCCCAGCCACTCGCTGAGCTCGGCGATCCCGGCCACGCCCCGGGCGCCGTAGTCGAGGTAGGCGCCGAAGGCGGGCGCGCCCATGGCGGGGGAGGCCGACGGAGTCGGCGCGGCCGACTCGCCGGACGTGCTCGGGCTCTGAGCAGGCGTCACCGACGCGGCCGGTGGGGCGGGGGTCGTGCTCGGCACGGGGACGGCCGGGGCGGCCGAGGCGGCCGGCTCTGTCGCGGCGGGCGCCGGGACGGTCGGGGTGGGAGCGGGGACGGTCGGGGTGGGAGCCGGGACGGTCGGGGTGGGAGCCGGGACGGTCGGGGTGGGAGCGGGAGGATCGGCGACCCGCACCACCCCCGCGCCCGCGGCGAATCCAGGTCCGGACGCCAGGGCGGCCGAGGCCGCGACCGCCGCCGCGACGACGGCCAGCCGTCGGGTCCGTGCGCGTCGCTGCTGTGGGGCCATGCCTGCTCCTTTCTCCACTCACGCGTAACGCGCACTGCCCGCGCATTACTGACACTCAGTCATATGAAAGTCACACGAAAAGGAATCACGCCACCGCCGTTACGGCTTTCGAGTGCCTCGATGGCCCATATCGGTGAACCGAGCCGAAGGACACCGCAGAAAATGCCCGAGCCGCTGCTCGACACCCGAGTCCCCGCCGTCCTCCTGCGGATCGACCGGAATCCCTTTCACCACGGAACGCTGGGCGCCGTGCGCTCGCTCGGCCGGGCCGGAGTCGAGGTGCACGTGATCGCCGACTCGACGGGAAGCCCCGTGCGCGCCTCCCGTTTCGTGAGCCGACTGCATCCCCCGCCACCGCCCGGCGCCGCCCCAGCCGACATCGCCGCCGTGCTGCTGCGGGTGGCCGCCCGCGTCGAACGGCCCGCCGTGCTGATCCCGATGGACGACGCGGGCGCGATCGCCGTGGGCCGGCTGCGCGAGGATCTGGCGCCCGCCTACCTGTTGCCGCAACAGCCCGGCGCGCTGCCCGAACGGGTCGCGGACAAGGCGGAGTTGGCCGGACTGTGCGCGGCGGCGGACGTGCCGCACCCGCTCACCGTGATCCCCGAGAGCCCGGCCCAGGCCGCCTCCGCCGCCTGGCGCCTCGGCCTGCCCGTGGTCGCCAAGTGGAGCCGGCCCTGGCTGCTGCCCGCGGGCTCCGGACTGCGCAGCACGGCCGTCGTCCGCTCACCGCAGGAGGCGCGCGACCTGTACCTGCGCACCGACGAGGCGGGCAGCCGGCTGCTGTTGCAGGCCTTCCTGCCGCCGGGGCCGGACCGCGACTGGTTCTTCCACGGCTACGCCGACCGCTCCGGCGCGCTCGCCGCCGGCGGTCCGGGCCGCAAGCTGTGCGCCTGGCCGCGCGGGGCCGGCCTCACGGCAGTGGGTGAGTGGACCGACAACCCGCAGGTGGGAGCGCTGGCCGGGCGCCTCACCGACACCCTCGGCTACCGGGGCATCCTCGACCTCGACTTCCGCCGCTGCGGCACGACGGGCGACTACCACCTGCTCGACTTCAACCCGCGTCCCGGCGCCCAGTTCCGGCTCTTCGCCGACGCCGGCGGACTGGACGTCGTCCGGGCCCAGCACCTGGACCTGACGCACCGTCGACTGCCGGTCAGGGCGCCTCAGCCGGGACGGGCGTTCGTGGTGGAGAACTACGCGCCGCTGGCCGCCCTGCGACCGACGCGCCGGAGCCGCGAGCTGGCCTGGCACGCGCACGACGACACCGCGCCCGGCCGCGCCATGTGGGGGCTGTGGGGCTCGCACGTCGCCCGCCGGCTGTTCGACCGGCTGCGCCGGCTGGGCCCGGCGGGCGCGACCGGGGTCCTGCCCCGGGTGGTCCGCCAGTCGTCGCCGCCCACGCCGTCCCTGACCGGCCTGACCGGTCCGGCCGGCCTGACCGGCGCCGCCGGACCGGCCCCGGCCCTGCCCGAGCCGACCCCGACCGAACCGACCGACGACGAGAGAGCGAGCAGATGCTGATGTACGACCTGCTGGTGGTGGGCGCGGGCCCGTACGGCCTGTCCATCGCCTCCCACGCCGCGGACGCGGGGCTGAGCCTGCGCGTCTTCGGTCGGCCGATGGCCTCGTGGCGTGACAACATGCCCGGCGGCATGTTCCTGAAGTCCGAGCCGTGGGCCTCCAACCTCTCCGACCCGGCCGCTCGTTGGCGGCTCGACGCGTACTGCGCGACCCAGGGCGTGACCGCCCGGCACGGTGAGCCGATCCCGGTGGAGATGTTCGCCCGGTACGGCCTGTGGTTCGCCCGCAACGCCGTCCCGGAGGTGGACGAGCGCACGGTGACCCGGATCGTGTCCCGGCCCGGCGGCTTCGAGGCGGTCACCGAGGACGACGAGACGGTGTGGGCCCGGACCGTGGCGCTCGCCGTCGGCGTGATGCCGTTCGTCGAGATCCCGGCCGCCCTGCGCGCCCTGCCCCGCGACCTCGTCTCGCACAGCAGCCACCACGGCGACCTCGGCCGTTTCCGCGGCCGGGACGTCACGGTGATCGGCGGCGGACAGGCGGCCCTGGAGACGGCCGCGCTGCTCGCCGAACAGGACACCCGCGTGCGGGTGCTGGCCCGCGCCGACCGGCTGTGCTGGAACGACGTCCCGCCGCCGTGGGAACGTCCGTGGTGGCAGTCGGCCCGTTCGCCGCACAGCGGCCTCGGCTGCGGCTGGCGCAACTGGTTCTACGCCGAACGCCCCGGCGTGTACCGCCGGCTGCGGGAGCCGACCCGGGCCCGGATCGCGGCGACGGCGCTCGGACCGGCCGGCGCGTGGTGGGTGCGCGACCGGGTGGAGCGCGCCGTGGAGGTGCGTCTCGCCCACGAGGTGACGGCGGCGCGGACGGTGCCGGGCGGAGTGCGGCTGGAGGTGACGGGCGCGGACCGCATCGAGACCGAGCACGTGATCGCGGCCACCGGTTTCCGGGCGACGCGCGACCGGCTCGGCCTGCTCTCCCCCGAGCTGCGCGGCTCGCTGGCCGTGGCGGCCGACGGCTCCCCCGAGGTCGGCCGGGACTTCGAGTCCTCCCACCCCGGCCTGTTCATGGCCGGACTGGTGACGGCGGCCGGCTTCGGCCCGGCGATGCGCTTCGTCCACGGCGCGACGTTCACGGCGGGGACCCTCGTCCGGGGGGTGCGCCGCCGGCTGCACGCGGGCGTGCCGAGCGGGGTGATCCCGGCGCCGGGCCGACGCGGAGCGGCGCAAGCCGTACGGAGCTGAGACGTGCGGACTCGTGGACCGCGGGTGGGTGCCGGGCGCGAGGACGTCCGGCACCCCTCGCGTTCAGCGACGCGACGCGCTCCTGCCGCGCCGGTACAGGACGGCGCCGCCCGCGATCAGCGCGGCGCTGACACCGGAGGCGGCCAGCAGCGCGGCCCTGTCACTGCCGGTGTGCGGCAACTGGGGCGGGGTCTGCCCGCCACCGCCGCCACCGCCGTACGGAGGCATGGTGTGCCCGCCCCCGGACGGAGGCGTGCTGTGACCCCCGTGCGGGGGCGGTGACGAGTGCCCCCCGGCGGGCGGTGACGAGTGGCCGCCGGCGGGCGGTGACGAGTGGCCGCCGGCGGGCGGTGACGAGTGGCCGCCGCCCGGAGGAGTCGAGTGGCCGCCGCCGGGCGGACTGCTGTGACCGCCACCCGGAGGAGTCGAATGGCCGCCCCCCGGAGGCGACGAGTGACCACCGCCGGGCGGGGACGAGTGCCCGCCGCCGGGAGGAGTCGAGTGACTACCGCCGGGCGGACTGCTCTGCCCACCACCCGGAGGCG
>NZ_JBHVYK010000013.1:67106-108189 GCF_042880855.1 Streptomyces sp. NPDC058291 | reverse complement strand
ACGAGTGACCACCACCGGGCGGACTGCTGTGCCCGCCACCCGGAGGCGACGAGTGACCACCACCGGGCGGACTGCTGTGCCCGCCACCCGGAGGCGACGAGTGGCCGCCCCCCGGAGGCGAGGAGTGACCGCCACCGGGCGGGGTGCTGTGACCACCACCGCACGTGTCGCCGTAGCCCCCGCAGTCCTCGTCCGGGGCGTGGCTGCCGGTGACCTGGTCCCCGTACCCGGAGTGGCTCTCGTCGGCGCCCCCGTACCCGGAGTCGCTGTCGTCGGCGCCCCCGTACCCGGAGTGGCTCTCGTCGGCGCCCCCGTACCCGGAGTCGCTTTCGTCGGAGCCCCCGTACCCGGAGTCGTCGTCGCCGTAGGGGGTGGCGGCCGAGCGGTGGCGGTGCGCGGCCGTGGCCGACCGGTCGGCGCAGGAGTCGCCGAACGCGGGGTCGAGCGCGGCGACGACGTCGACGGAGTCGCCGCAGGCGTTCGCCGGGACCCGCACCAGCGTCCGGACGTGGTCGCCCGACAGGACTCCGGGCGCTTCCTTGGCCGCCCCCTCGGCCTGCGAGTCCGCGAGGGCGTAGCCGCCCCCGCACAGGGACAGCATGCTCGTCGCGGCGGCCGCCGCGACCATTCCCCTGCTCAGGGTCTGTCGCAATCTCGTGGTCTTCCTGCTCGAAGAAGTGGGAAAGCCGGCCCTGGACCACAGGAATGTCGTCCAAGGCCGGCTCGATCCAGCCGTACAGCCGGAGGTGTCGCGTCGTCAGTCGTTGACGCAGACGTTGCCGCCGGTCGGGTTCAGCGCGGCGATGACGTTGATCGAGTTGCCGCACACGTTGACCGGGATGTGGATCGGAACCTGGACGACGTTGCCCGACAGGACGCCCGGCGAGCCGATGGCCGCACCGTTGGCGCCCGCGTCGGCGAAGGCGGGGGCGGCCCCGCCCATGGCCAGGATCAGACCCGCGACAACAGCAGCGCTCTTCTTCATGGATTTCCCTTCTCTGCGGTCATGCCCAGATGACGGTCGAAACCGAGCGAGCGCAACCGGAAGGGCTCGCACCATGACCCGCAGGCTGCAAACGAGAGATAGACGGCGGAAGAAACTGAGGAACACGCGGCGCGCGGGAATTCACTCGAACGCCTTCATATAATCGACAGGTCGGGCCCATCAGGGGAGAAACGATTCACCTGAACGGCTGGGCAGAACCCGGAAAGAGGGCCGGAAAGAGGGCCGGAAAAGAACCGCGAAAAAACCGGACCGCCGTACGGCCGCCGGAAGAGCGGCGGACCGTACGGCGGTCGGCGGTGAACGTCAGCCGTTGGCCACACCGTTGCCCGAGAGGGCGGAGATGTCGTCCACGAGGTGCGACAGCGGCTCGTCGCCCTTGGCCTGGGTGCTGTTCTCGGCGCACTGCTGGTTCTGCGGAGCGGACAGGACCGGGATGTCCTGGACGCCGATGTTGGCGAGGACGGCGACGAGCGACTGCACGTCGGCCTTGACCGGCAGGCCCACACAGAGCTTGTTGGCGGTGCCCTGGACCAGGGTCGCCTGGGGGCTCATGTCGCCCTTCGTCACCGAGTTGCCGAACGCCTCGTGCGCCCCGTTGCCGCTGGCGGAGGTCGTGCCCGCGTCGTCCCCGATGGCAAGCGCCTGGGGGGCGACAGCCGCCGACACTCCGATGACGGAAGCGGCGACCGCAGCCGCGGCCATTGCCTTCTTCAGCATTTCGCTAGTCCTTTCCCTGTCCTGGCTCCGGGCCAGGACCATGTGCCTGCCACCGAACCAACCGGATCTTCCCCGTTTGGTTGCGGAGCTTCACCCGATCGGTTTTCCCGGAACGCCGGGCCGCGTTCACTCCGATGGGCCATCGGAGTGAATTCGAGGAACCAAAGCGCGAGTCTGCGGTTGAACCAGAGCGCTCCGGTGGACGGGGTTTTCACGAAAGGGACTTACAAGTGATCAAGAAGGTACTGGCCACCGCTGCTGTCGCCGCCTCCGTCGTCGGCGCTTCCGCCGTCGCAGCGGCCCCGGCTCTCGCCATCGGCAACGACAGCGGCACGACGTCGGCCAGCGGCAACGGCGCGAGCCAGTCGTTCGGCAACTCGGCAACCTTCGGCAACATGAGCCCCCAGATGGCGCTCGTCCAGGGCTCCCTCAACAAGCCCTGCATCGGTCTGCCGGCGAAGGCCAACGTGCAGTCGATCCTCGCGCTCGTCAACGTCGGCGTGCAGGACATCCCGATCCTGTCGGCGCCGCAGAACCAGCAGTGCGTCGAGAACAGCACCCAGGCCAAGGGCGACGAGCCGCTGTCGCACATCCTCGACGACATCTCCGCCCTCTCGGGCAACGGTGCGGCCAACCACTGACGCCGACGTGGTGAACGGGTTCTTTTCCTGAGCCCCGGGGTGGATCGGTCCGCCCGGACAGCGGGCCGCCGGATCATCGGCGGCCCGCTGTTCTAGCGTGCGGCGCGTGACGACGAAGAGAAACCTTTGGCCCCGCCGCCTGGCGATTCCCGGGATCGTCCTGGTCTCCGCCGGCGCGCTGCTCGGCAGTTCCGCGCTGCCCGGCCGGTCGGACGCCCCGCGGCCGATGAACGTCCTGCTGATGGGCACCGACGAACGGGACACCATCAGCGAGGCCGAGAAGCACGAGTTCCACGCCGGCGGCCAGCCCTGCGGCTGCACGGACGTCCTGATGCTGGTCCACCTCTCGGCCCACCGGGACCGCGTCAGCGTGATCGGTCTGCCCCGCGACTCCGCAGCGCAGATCCCGCCGTACCGCCAAGGAGCCGACGGCAAGGAACGGCCGCCGCATCCGGCGAAGCTCAACGCCGCCTTCCAGGAGGGCGGACCGGAGCTCGCCGTGCGGACCGTGGAGTCGATGACCGGGGTGCGCGTCGACCGGTTCGTGCAGGTGGACTTCCGGCGCTTCATGGACACGGTGAACGAGGCCGGCGGCGTCGAGGTGTGCACGCCGCGACCGCTGAAGGACTCCGCGACCGAGCTGGACCTCGCACCCGGCAAACACCGGCTGGACGGCGGCCGGGCCCTGCAGTACGTCCGGTCGCGGCACGTCGACTCCAGCGCCGACCTCGGCCGCATCCAGCGTCAGCAGCGGTTCCTGGTGCAGGCGTGGCGCGGGCTGCAGGCGCGCGGGCTGCTCGGCGACCCCGTGCGCACGCTGCGCCTGGTGCGCACGCTGCTCGGGTCCGGTCAGCAGGGTTTCTCGGTGAACGAGCTCGCCCAGGAAGCGGCCGCGCTGCGCGGGCTGCCCGCCTCCGCCACGGAGTTCACGACCGTGCCGATCGCCGGGTTCGTCCCGGCGTCCGTGGGGATCGGCTCGGCGCTGGCCTGGGACGAGCACAGGGCCGAGGCGCTGTTCGCGAAGGTGCGCGCGGACCAGCCGCTGGTCGACGACGGCGAGGACCCCCGGCCCGCCGACCCGCCGACCGTCCTCGGCAGCACGGTGCCGGTGCGCGGGAGCGCGTACGCGTGCACCTGAGGGGTGCGCGTCCGCCGTGCGCTGGGCCGATCGGGGCACACCACGCAACCCGGGGCGGGTTCCGGGCGTTGTGGATCACGCAGCTCCTCCTCCGGAGTCCGCCTTTCGAAGGGAACGAACATGAAGAAGCTGTGGGCATCCGCGGCGCTCGCCGTCTCGGTCGCCGGTCTCGCGGCCGTGACGGCCCCGCAGGCCCTGGCCATCGGCGACGACAGCGGCACCACGTCCGCCAGCGGCAACGGCGCCTCGTCGGAGTTCGGCAACTCGGCCACCTTCGGCGACATGAGCCCGCAGCTTTCGCTGGTCCAGGGATCGCTGAACAAGCCGTGCGTCGGCCTGCCGGTGAAGGCCAACGTGCAGTCGCTCATCGCGGCCCTCAACGTCGGCGTCCAGGACATCCCGATCCTGTCCGCCCCGCAGAACCAGCAGTGCGTCGAGAACAGCACCCAGGCCAAGGGCGACGAACCGCTGTCGCACATCCTGGACGACATCTCGGTCCTGGCCGGCAACGGCGGGGGCAACGGCTGAGCCGCAGCCCCACATAGCGCGACGGCGGGTCACCGGTTCTCCGGTGGCCCGCCGTTCCGTGTGCCGTGCGCCCCGTCGCCCGCGGCAGAGATCCTCGGTCGGGCGCCGGGGGCGGCGGCCGAGCCGACGACAGGCCGCCGGGACGGGCCCTAGGACACCACGTCCTTGCGGGCGAAGCCCCGGAAGGCGAGGGCGAACAGGACCAGGGCGTAGGTCACCGAGACGGCGGCGCCCTGGAGCATGCCGGACCACTCGGGGGTGGGCTGGACGGCGTCGGCCCAGGCGAACTGCCAGTGCGCGGGCAGGAAGTCGCGCCAGTCGCCGAGGGCGGTGACGGCGTCCAGGACGTTGCCGACGATGGTCAGGCCGACCGCGCCGCCGACGGCGCCCAGCGGGGCGTCGGTCTTCGTCGACAGCCAGAACGCCAGCCCGGCGGTGACCAGTTGGGAGACGAAGACGTACCCGACGACGACCACCAGCCGCTGGGCCGCCGTGCCCGGGGCGAGCGCGCCGCCGGTGGGCAGCTCCAGCGGGCCCCAGCCGTAGGCCGCGGTGCCGACGGCGAGGGCGACGACCGGCAGCAGGACCATCGCGGCCAGGCTCAGCCCGAGGCCGACGACGAGCTTGGACCACAGCAGGCGGGCGCGGGGCACGGGCGCGGCGAGCAGGTAGCGCAGGGAGGACCAGCCGGCCTCCGAGGCGACCGTGTCCCCGCAGAACAGGGCGACCGGGATGACCAGCAGGAAGCCGGCCGACACGAACAGGTTGACGGCGGCGAAGTTGGCGCCCGAGGCCGTCGCGGTGTCCATGAGGGTCACCTGGTCGTTGCGGCCGCCGGGCTCGCCGCCGATCGCGAAGGCGATGAGCAGCACGAAGGGCAGGACGGCGAGGACCGCGCCCATGACCAGCGTGCGGCGGCGCTTGAGCTGGCGGACCAGTTCGACGCGCAGCGGCAGGGTCCGGCCCGCCTGGTAGCCGGAGGCGACCTCGGTGAGCGTGCTCATGCGGAACCTCCGATCAGGGTGAGGAAGGCGTCCTCCAGGCGGCGGTGCGGGCCGACCGAGGTCACCGGCACGTCGAGCCGGACGAGTTCGGCGACCAGGCGCTGGGCGGCGCCGTCGGCGTCCAGGCGGATCAGCAGTCCCTCCTCGGCGGGGAGGGCGGAGGCGACGCCGGGCAGCGCGGCGATCTTCTCGACGACCGGCCCCTCCACCGGGGCGGCGGTGCCCACGAGGAGGGTGTCGCCGGAGCCGACGATCTCGGCGACCGGGCCGGCCTGGATCAGCCGGCCGCGGTCCATCACCACGAGGTGCGTGCAGGACTGCTCGACCTCGGACAGCAGGTGGCTGGAGACGATGACCGTGCGGCCGGCCGCCGCGTAGCGGATCATCACCTCGCGCATCTCACGGATCTGCGGCGGGTCGAGGCCGTTGGTGGGCTCGTCGAGGATGAGCAGGTCGGGCAGGCCGAGCATGGCCTGGGCGATGGCGAGGCGCTGGCGCATGCCCTGCGAGTAGGTGCGCACCGCGCGGGCGAGGGCGTCGCCGAGGCCGGCGATCTCCAGGGCCTCGGCGAGGTGGGCGTCCTCGGCCGGGCGGCCGGTGGCCCGCCAGTACAGCTCCAGGTTCTCCCGGCCGGTCAGGTGCGGCAGGAAGCCGGCGCCCTCGACGAAGGAGCCGACACGGGAGAGGACGGGCGCGCCGGGGCGGATCGCGTGGCCGAAGACGCGGACCTCGCCGCCGTCGGGCGTGATCAGGCCCATCAGCATGCGCAGGGTCGTCGTCTTGCCCGCGCCGTTCGGGCCGAGCAGGCCGAGGACCTGGCCCTTCTCGACGCGGAAGGTCAGGTCGCGGACGCTGTAGCGGTCGCCGTTCGCGTACTTCTTGCTGAGGTCGGTGATCTGGAGGGGGACCTCGGCGAGCGCGGGGTCGAGGGTGGGGCCGGCGGTGCGCCGGCGAGCGGACAGGAGCAGGGCGAGCGCGACGGCCGCACCGGCGAGGGGGAGCCACCAGACCCAGGACGGCAGCGGGGCGGCGGCCGTCGTCACGGCGGGTGCGGTGGGGACCTTCAGGTCGCCCTTCACGGAGACGGTGTACGTCGCCGGGGCCGTCGGGGAGGCGTAGCCGAGGTCGGTGGAGGCGAGGACCAGGCGCAGCCGGTGGCCCTCCTCGACCTTGTGATCGATCGCCGGGAGCGTGATCGTGACGTCCTTGCCGGACTCGGCGCCCTCGATGCGGACCGGGGTGACGAGCTGGGAGGGCAGCACCTGGCGCCCGCCGCCGCCGACGTCGTAGACCTTGGCGAAGAGAACGGCGGTGTCGGACGTCGACTTCACGTGGACGGTGACCGTCGGGGAGCCGGTGACGCGCAGGTCGCCGGCGACCGGGGCGGAGTCGAAGGCGGCGAACTGGCCGGGAAAGTCGAGGGAGACGCCGACGCCGAGGGAGGAGAGCTGGGCGAGGCCCCCGCCGCCGAGGCCGGGCAGCGCGGAGACGGCCGGCGGGGTGGCGCCGGGCGGGTTGGCGAAGGACTGCTCCTCGCGGCGGCCGGTGAGCGGGAAGGAGCGGTCGTCGTGGTGCAGGCCGGGGTACCTGTCCGCGCTCGCGCCCCTCAGCCGGGCCGCGCCGTCGGTGGAGTCGACGCCTCCGGTGCGGGTGACGCGGAAGGCGGGGCCGGTGTCGGCGGACTCGTCGCCCTTGAGGTACCGGTCGAACCAGGCGTTCACGCGGGCCTGGACGCGGCCGGCCTCCAGGTCGCCGCCGTCGTGGCCGCCCGCGATCCAGTCGACGTCGACCGGCGCGCCGTTCGCGCGGATCGCCTTCGCGGCCGCGTCGGACTGGGCGAGGGTGAACAGGGAGTCGGTCTGGCCCTGAAGCAGAAGGGTGGGGACCTTGATGCGGGCGGCGACGGCGGACGGCGAGCGCGCTTCGAGGAGTTCGCGGGCGGCGGCGTCCGGGGCGCCTGACTCGGCGACGCGCTCGTACATCGCGGCCAGCGCGGGGGTGAAGCGGGCGGAGCCGCCGCCGGTGTTGAAGAAGACGCCGGCCCACAGCTTCTTGAACACGCCGTCGGGGAACAGGGCGTCCGCGAGGTTCCAGTAGGTGATCGCGGGCGCGACGGCGTCGACGCGGGCGTCGTAGCCGGCGGCCAGCAGGGAGACCGCGCCGCCGTAGGAGGCGCCGGCCACGCCCACGCGCGGGTCGCCCGGCTTGTCGAGCTGCACCTGGGGCTGCTTCGCGAGCCAGTCGATCAGCCGGGAGACGTCGGCCACCTCGCCGTTCGGGTCGTTCAGCCCGATCTTGCCGGTGGACCTGCCGAAGCCGCGCGCCGACCAGGTCAGCACCGCGTACCCGTCACGGGCGAGCTTCTCGGCCTGCGGCCTGACGTCGTCCTTGCTGCCGCCGAAGCCGTGCGCGAGGAGGACGGCGGGGCGGCGGCCGGAGCCGCCGGCGGTGAAGTAGGAGGTGTCCAGCCGTACGCCGTCCACCGCCATGACCCGGTCGGCGCTGTGCACGGCGGGCGTGTCGTCGCCGGCGGCGACGGCCGTCCAGGTACCGGCGCCGGCGAGTACGGCGACGGCGGCCACGGCGGAGACGATCCGTCGTGGCCGCCGTGGTCCTCGCAGACCGGGCAGTCGAAGATCCATGCTTCAACCGTACGGGGTGAACCTGTCGTGGAGTTGTCGACCGTGGGCCGAATCGGCCCCCCTCCCGGCGGCGTACGCGACGGCCCCGGCGTACCGCAGGCGCGGTACGCGGCGAGCCTCAGTCGCGCGCGTCCTCGGGGAGGGACACCAGCCAGCGGGTGGCGCGGCGCGGGCGGAGGTAGAGGCCCCAGTACAGGGTGGCGACGGCGGTGATGCCGCCGGTCCACAGGAGGTAGCGCGTCTCCTGCTGGGTGAGGATGTAGCCGAGGACGGCGATCAGCAGGACCGGCAGGACCGGCCACAGGGGCATGCGCCAGGCGGAGGTGTGCCGGTGGTGGCCGCGGCGGGCGAGCAGCGCGGCGACGGCGACCAGCAGGTACATTCCGGTCACCGAGACCCCGGTGACGCCGTACAGGGTGTCCAGGTTCACGAAGCAGAGCAGCGCGCCGGGGATGCCGACGGCGAGCGTGGCGACCCAGGGGGAGCCGAAGCGGCCGAGCTTGGAGAGGACGTCGTTGACGGGCTGCGGCCAGGCCTTGTCGCGGGCGGAGGCGAACAGGACGCGGGAGTTCTGGATGACCATCACGATGCCGGCGTTGATGATCGCGAGCGCCACGCAGAGGCTGACGAAGGCGCCGACCGCGGAATTTGACCAGGCGGTCACCATGGAGCCGATGTCGCCGCCGGTGAGCTGGGAGAGGTCGGAGGCGCCGATGGTGATGGCGACGACCGGGACCAGGATGATCACCGTGGAGATGGCGAGGGTGGCCAGGACCGTGCGGGCGACGTTGCGGCGCGGGTGCTCCAGTTCCTCGGAGAGGTAGACGGCGGTCGAGAAGCCCTGGGTGACGAAGAGGGCGATGGCCAGGCCGGAGACGACCAGCATGGCGGTGACAGCGTCGGTGTGGCCGTCCGCGCCGGCGACCTGGAGGGACACCAGGCTGCCGGCGCCGCGGTGCCCGTGGGCGAAGCCAAGGACGGCCACCACGGCGGCCGCGATGACCTCCAGGACGAGGAAGACGCCGGTGATCCAGGCGTTGGCGCGCAGGTCGAGCAGACCGGCGAGGGTGGCGAGCAGCATGACGCCGGCGCCCGCGAGGGCGGGGTCCAGGTGGACGATCGGGGCGAGGTAGTCGGCCGTGCCCATCGCGATCACCGGCGGGACGATCATGACGACGAGGAGGGAGAGGACGAAGACCAGCCAGCCGGCGAGCCGTCCGGCCAGGGTCGACACCATGGCGTACTCGCCGCCCGCGCTGGGGATGAGGGTGCCCAGCTCCGAGTAGCAGAACGCCACGGCGATACAGAGCAGGGAGCCGATCGCGATCGTGAGGGCGGTCGCGGTGCCGAGGGTGCCGAACAGGTCGGGGACGACGACGAACAGGGTGGAGGCGGGGGTGACGCAGGAGAGGGTGAGAAGGGTGCCGCCGACGACTCCGATGGAGCGCTTGAGCTTCTGGGGGCTGTCGGACGCCTGAGGGAGGGCGGTCTCGACAGGGCGGAGCGTGTCGGTCATGCGGCGATTCCGATCGACTCGTGCGGATGCCTCCGGCGGCTGTGGTGGTGCTGCATGGAACCCCGACGAAAACCGGTGCGTCAATAGGTGTTCACCTACGGAATCCGTAGGTACAAGGCAGCTTTGGCTGCGCTTATGGTCGTTCGACGCTAGTGGGCACTGCGGCTCGGGGCGTGCTGGAACCGCAGGCCGGACGCCGAAAAAACGGTGAAGCCGTCCGGAGTCCGGACGGCTTCACCAGGAAGAGCGGGTGGGTCAGTGGTTGCGCGGGAAGCCCAGGTCGACGCCGGCGGGGCCGTCCGCCGGGTCGGGCCAGCGGGTGGTGACGACCTTGCCGCGGGTGTAGAAGTGCGTGCCGTCGTTGCCGTAGACGTGGTGGTCGCCGAAGAGCGAGTCCTTCCAGCCGCCGAAGCTGTGGTAGCCGACGGGGACCGGGATCGGGACGTTCACGCCGACCATGCCGGCCTCGATCTCCAGCTGGAAGCGACGGGCCGCGCCGCCGTCCCGGGTGAAGATCGCGGTGCCGTTGCCGAACGGCGAGCCGTTGATGAGGGCCACGCCCTCGTCGTAGGTGTCCACCCGCAGCACGCACAGCACCGGGCCGAAGATCTCGTCCCTGTAGGCCTTGGCCGTCGTCGGCACCTTGTCGAGGAGCGAGATGCCGATCCAGTGGCCGTCCTCGTAGCCGTCCACCGTGTGGCCGGTGCCGTCGAGGACGACCTCCGCGCCCTCCGCCGCCGCACCCGTCACGTAGGACGCCACCTTGTCCCGGTGGACCTTGGTGATCAGCGGGCCCATCTCCGACGCCGGGTCGTTGCCGGGGCCGATCTTGATCTTCTCGGCGCGCTCGCGGATCTTCTGCACCAGCTCGTCGCCGATCGCGCCGACCGCCACCACCGCGGAGATCGCCATGCAGCGCTCGCCGGCCGAGCCGTACGCGGCGGACACGGCGGCGTCGGCAGCCGCGTCCAGGTCCGCGTCGGGCAGGACCAACATGTGGTTCTTCGCGCCGCCCAGGGCCTGCACGCGCTTGCCGTTGGCCGAGGCCGTGGCGTGGATGTAGCGGGCGATCGGCGTCGAGCCGACGAAGGAGACGGCCTTGACGTCCGGGTGCTCCAGCAGGCGGTCGACGGCCACCTTGTCACCATGGACGACGTTGAACACGCCGTCCGGCAGACCTGCCTCGGCGAGCAGTTCGGCCAGCCTGACCGCCGCCGACGGGTCCTTCTCGCTGGGCTTCAGCACGAAGGTGTTGCCGGTCGCGATGGCGATCGGGAACATCCACATCGGGACCATCGCCGGGAAGTTGAACGGCGTGATGCCCGCGACGACGCCGAGCGGCTGGCGGATGGACGACACGTCCACGCGGCTGGCCACCTCGGTGGACAGCTCGCCCTTCAGCTGCACGGTGATCCCGCACGCCAGGTCCACGATCTCCAGGCCGCGCGCGACCTCGCCGAGCGCGTCGCTGTGCACCTTGCCGTGCTCGGCGGTGATCAGCTCGGCGATCTCGTCCCGGTGCGCGTCCAGCAGCGCCCGGAACGCGAAGAGGATCGTGGTGCGCTTGGCGAGGGACGACGTGCCCCAGGTGGCGAACGCGTCCTTGGCGGCGGCGACCGCCGCGTCGACCTCGTCGACGGTGGCGAACGCGACCTTCGTGGTGACCGCGCCGGTCGCGGGGTCGGTGACCGGCCCGTACGTGCCCGACGCGCCCTCGACGGTCTTGCCGCCGATCCAGTGGTTGACGATCTTCGTCATGACCGAGTGCTCCTTCACAGATGGCGGCGTCGGGTGGAGACGTGCCGTTCGTACAGCTCACGTGCCTTCACCGCGGAGGGACGGGTCGCGGTCTCGGCCACAGGTACATCCCACCAGGCCTGCGCCGGCGGCGGGCCCGACACAGTGTCGGCCGTTTCGGTCTCGACGTAGACACATGTGGGAGTGTCGGCGCGCCGCGCCTCGGCGAGGGCCTCGCGCAGTTCGCGGACTGTCTTGGCTCGCAGCACGCGCATGCCGAGGCTGGCCACGTTCGCGGCCAGGTCGACGGGCAGTGGGGCCCCGGTGAACGTGCCGTCGTCCGCGGTGTAGCGGTAGGCCGTGCCGAACCGCTCGCCGCCCACCGACTCCGAGAGGCCGCCGATCGAGGCGTAGCCGTGGTTCTGCACGAGCAGGACCTTGATCGCGATTCCCTCCTGCACGGCCGTCACGATCTCCGTCGGCATCATCAGATACGTGCCGTCGCCCACCAGCGCCCAGACGGTGCGCTCGGGAGCGGCCAGCTTCACGCCGATCGCGGCCGGGATCTCGTAGCCCATGCAGGAGTAGCCGTACTCCAGGTGGTACTGGTCCCGTGACCGCGCCCGCCACAGTTTGTGCAGGTCGCCGGGGAGCGAACCGGCCGCGTTGATGATCACGTCCGACTCGTCGACGAGTGCGTCGAGCGCGCCGAGCACCTGCGACTGGGTCGGACGGACGTCGGGCTCGTCGGCCTCGTAGCAGGCGTCGACGCGCTGCTCCCAGCGCTCCTTGTCCTCGCCGTACTCGGTGACGTAGGCGTCGGCGACCCGGTGGCCGTGCGAGCGCAGCGCCTCGGTCAGGGCGTCCAGGCCGCTGCGGGCGTCCGCGACCAGCGGGAGGCCTGCGAGCTTGTGACCGTCGAAGGAGGCGATGTTCAGGTTGAGGAAGCGGACGCCGTCGCCCTGGAACAGGGTGTTGGACGCCGTGGTGAAGTCGGTGTAGCGGGTGCCGACGCCGATCACCAGGTCGGCCGTGCGGGCGAGTTCGTCCGCCGTCGCGGTGCCGGTGTGGCCGACGCCGCCCACGTCCTGGGGATGGTCGTGGCGCAGGGAGCCCTTGCCGGCCTGGGTGGAGGCGACCGGGATGCCGGTGGCCTCGGCGAAGGCGGCGAGGGCCTCCTCGGCGCGGCTGTGGTGGACGCCGCCGCCCGCGACGACGAGCGGGCGGCGGGCCGCCCGGACCGCCCGGACGGCCTCGGCCAGCTCGGCCGGGTCGGCGCCCGGACGGCGCACGGTCCAGGTGCGTTCGGCGAAGAACTCGTCGGGCCAGTCGTAGGCCTCGGCCTGGACGTCCTGGGGCATGGCCAGCGTCACGGCCCCGGTCTCCACCGGGTCGGTGAGCACCCGCATCGCCTGGAGCGCCGCCGGGATCAGGGCCTCGGGACGGGTGACGCGGTCGAAGTACCGCGACACCGGACGCAGGCAGTCGTTGACCGACAGGTCGCCCGCGTACGGCACTTCGAGCTGCTGCAGGACCGGGTCCGCGACCCGGGTGGCGAAGATGTCGCCGGGCAGCAGCAGGACCGGGAGGTGGTTGACGGTGGCGAGGGCGGCGCCGGTGACCAGGTTGGTCGCGCCGGGGCCGATCGACGTCGTCACCGCGTGGGTGGACAGCCGGTTGGACTGGCGGGCGTAGCCGACGGCCGCGTGGACCATCGACTGCTCGTTGCGGCCCTGGTGGAACGGCATGTCGTCGCCGTACTCGACCAGCGCCTGGCCGAGGCCCGCCACGTTGCCGTGGCCGAAGATGCCCCAGGTCGCGCCGATCAGCCGCTGCCGTTCGCCGTCGCGCTCGGTGTACTGGGCGGCGAGGAAGCGCACCAGCGCCTGGGCCACGGTGAGCCTGGTGGTCATCGGTAACCCCCTTCTGCGTGGGCCGGGTGGAAGCAGATCCGCCACTCGCGGGTCTCGCCCGGGCCGGCCATGACGTTGAGGTAGTACATGGCGTGACCGGGCTGGGCGATCGACGGGCCGTGCCAGCCGTCGGGGACGAGGACGGCGTCGCCGGAGCGGACCTCGGCGAGGACGTCGGATCCTCCCTCGCGGGAGGGGGACACGCGCTGGTAGCCGAATCCGTGCGGGCCGTCGATCTCGAAGTAGTAGATCTCCTCCAGCTCGGCCTCCTCGCCCGGCCGGTGCTCGTCGTGCTTGTGCGGCGGATACGACGACCAGTTGCCGCCGGGGGTGATCACCTCGACGGCGATCAGCCTGTCGCAGTCGAAGGCGTCGGCGGAGGCGAAGTTGCGCACGTGGCGAAGCCGGTTGCCGCTGCCGCGCTCTTCGACGGGGACCTCCGGCGCGGGGCCGTAGCGGGCGGGGAGTCGTCGCTCGCACTTCGCTCCTGCCAGGGCGAAGCGGCCTCCCGCGCCGGAGGCGATCTGGACCCGGGCGTCGCGGGGAACGTACGCGAAGTCGGAGACCGACGCGAACACCGTTTCCCTGCCCAGGAGTTGGAACTCTTCTTCGTCTGCTCGCACGGTACATCCGCCTTCCAGGGGAAGGACGATCCACTCGCTGCCGCCGGTGGCGAAGGTGTGGGCGCCGCCCGGCTCCAGCTCGACGATCCGCAGGCTGGAGTAGCCCCAGCCGGCCCGCTCGGGGCCGATGTCGAGGGCGTAGCCGTCGCCGGCGGTGGCGCCGTGCGGGAGGTACAGGTCGGGTTGCGGCTCTGTGTTCGTCATGCGGCCCTCACAGCAGTCCTACGGCGGTGTCCACGGCGGCGGCGACGTCCCCGTCGGCCGGGTACAGCAGCGAACGCCCGACCACCAGGCCCCGGACGGTGGGCAGGTGCAGCGCCCCGCGCCACTTCTCGTACGCGCCGTCCTGGTCGTCGCCCACCTCGCCGCCCAGCAGGACGGCGGGGAGGGTGGAGGTCTCCATGACCTGGGCCATGTCGTCGGGGTTGTCGGTGACCGGGACCTTCAGCCAGGTGTAGGCGGAGGTCCCGCCCAGGCCGGAGGCGATGGCGATCGACTTGGTGACGGCCTCGGCGGACAGGTCGTTGCCCAGCCTTCCGTCGGGGCCGCGCCGGCTGATGAACGGCTCGACGAAGAGGGGGAGCCGGCGGGCGGCCATGTCGTCGACGGCGCGGGCGGTGGTCTCCAGCGTGGTGAGGGAGCCCGGGTCGTCGTAGTCGATGCGCAGCAGCAGCTTGCCCGCGTCGAAGTTCAGCCGCTCGATGTCCTCGGCGCGGTGGCCGGTGAAGCGGTCGTCGAGTTCGAAGACGGCGCCCTGGAGGCCGCCGCGGTTCATGGAGCCCATGACGACCTTGCCGTCCAGGGCGCCGAGCAGGAGCAGGTCGTCGAGGATGTCGGCGGTCGCGAGGACCCCGTCGACGCCGGGCCGCGACAGCGCCAGGCAGAGGCGTTCCAGCAGGTCGGCGCGGTTGGCCATGGCCAGCTTGTCGCCGCCCACGCCGAGCGCGCCGCGGGCCGGGTGGTCGGCGGCGACGATCATCAGCCGGCCGGAGTCGCCGAGCAGCGGGCGGCGCGGGCGGCGGGCGGCCGCCTCGGCGATCGCCTCGGGGTACTGCGTGCGCAGCCGGACCAGTTCGGAGACGTCGACGTTCGTCACAGGACGGCCCCCGCCTCGATGGCCGCTTCCACTTCGTCCGGGGTCGGCATCGCGGAGGAGCACTCCAGACGGGAGGCGACGATGGCGCCGGCCGCGTTGGCGTGGCGCATGATCCTCTCCAGGTCCCAGCCGGCGAGCAGGCCGTGGCAGAGGGAGCCGCCGAAGGCGTCGCCGGCGCCGAGGCCGTTGAGGACGTTCACCGGCAGCGGCGGGACCTCGGCGGACACGCCCTGGCGGTCGACGGCGAGGACGCCCTTGGGACCCTGCTTGACGACGGCCAGCTCGACGCCCGCGTCCAGCAGTGCCTGTGCCGCCGCCCGCGGCTCGCGCAGCCCGGTGGCGACCTCCACCTCGTCGAGGTTGCCGACGGCGACCGTGGCGTGCTTCAGGGCCTCGGCGTAGAACGGGCGGGCGACGCCGGCCGGGTCGCCGCCTGACGGGTCCTTCCAGAACATCGGCCGCCAGTCGAGGTCGAAGACCGTGATGCCGGCCTTGGCCCGGTGGGCGAGGGCGGCGAGGGTCGCGGTCCGGCTGGGCTCCTCGCTCAGACCGGTGCCGGTGACCCAGAAGACACGGGCCTCGCGCACCGCGTCGAGGTCCAGCTCATGGGCGTCGATCTCCAGGTCCGGCGCCTTGGGCTGCCGGTAGAAGTACAGCGGGAAGTCGTCCGGCGGGAAGACCTCGCAGAAGGTGACCGGCGTGGGCAGCCCGGGCACGGGCGTGACCCAGCGGTCGTCGACGCCGAAGCCGCGCAGGGCCTCGTGCAGATACGCGCCGAAGGGGTCGTCGCCGGTGCGGGAGATCACCGCCGTCTCCCGGCCGAGGCGGGCGGCGGCCACGGCGACGTTGGTCGCCGAGCCCCCCAGGAACTTCCCGAAGGACGTGACCTGCGGGAGCGGGACGCCCGTCTGCAGCGGATAGAGGTCCACCCCTATCCGCCCCATGGTGATCAGGTCGTACGCCATCGAGTTCCCTTCGCAGTCGGCACAGCCCCCGAAGACCGCTCACGGCACGTCCTCGGCGCACGTCCCGTATCGGCTCTCACGGCTTTCTAGCCCCGCACGGCGGGCCCTGTCAATGTTTTGTCCAGACATTCGGACCAGCCCTTGACACCCCTCCGGCGACACCGCACGCTGACGGCCATGACGTCGTTGTCACCTGAGTCCTCACTTTCCCGCATCCGGATCGGATCGGCCCCCGACAGCTGGGGCGTCTGGTTCCCCGACGACCCCGCCCAGGTCCCGTGGCGGCGCTTCCTCGACGAGGTCGCGCAGTCCGGCTACGAGTGGATCGAGCTCGGCCCCTACGGCTATCTGCCGACCGATCCCGCGGTCCTGGCCGAGGAGACGTCCAGGCGCGGGCTGAAGGTGTCGGCGGGCACGGTCTTCACCGGCCTGCACCACGGCGAGGCCGTGTGGGAGAAGACCTGGGCGCACGTCGCGGACAACGCGGCCCTCGCCCAGGCGATGGGCGCACGGCATCTGGTCGTCATCCCCTCGTTCTGGCGGGACGACAAGACCGGCGACGTGCTGGAACCGGACACGCTGACCCCCGAGCAGTGGCGCGCCCTGACCTCGCTGACCGAACGGCTCGGCAAGGAGGTGCGGGAGCGCTACGGGCTGCGGATCGTCGTCCACCCGCACGCCGACACCCACATCGACAGCGAGGAGAACGTCGTCCGGTTCCTGGACGGCACCGACTCCGACCTCGTCTCGCTGTGCCTGGACACCGGCCACTACGCGTACTGCGGCGGCGACAGCGTCAAGCTGATCGAGACCTACGGCGAACGCATCGGCTACCTGCACCTCAAGCAGGTCGACCCGGAGATCCTGGCGGACGTGCGGGCGAAGGGCACGCCGTTCGGGCCGGCCGTCGCCCAGGGCGTGATGTGCGAGCCCCCGACCGGCGTGCCCGCGCTCGGACCCGTCCTGGAGGCGGCGCAGAAACTGGACGTGGACCTGTTCGCGATCGTCGAGCAGGACATGTACCCGTGCGCGCCGGACACCCCGCTGCCCATCGCCCGGCGGACGCGGGCCTTCCTGCGGTCCTGCGGGGCGTAGCCCTCAGGGACGCCATCGCGCCGCCGACGCCGTCCGCGCTCGCGGCGCCCGCCGCGGCGCGAGCACCCCGAGCGTCGCGTGTGCCGCGTGTGCCGCGTGTGCCCTCGTGTGGCACGCGTGTCACAAACACCTCTCTTCTGTCACACATGTCGCGCCTACGCGGGTTGTCCGTCACCAACCGTCGACATTCGCTTCCGCAAGGTCACCGGCTGCCGTTCACCGGGCACAGGCTCGTTGATCGCCAGCGCAGCGCCGGGCTCCCCCCGGCGGCCTCCCGGCCGCCGCCCGCGCGCGCGGGGAGGTGCAGCTCATGACCGACCGAAGGCTCTGGTCCTACAAGGAGATCGCGGCGCACATCAAGGTGCAGCCGGACACCGTACGGTCCTACCGCAAACACGGACTGCTGCCCCCGCCCGACCGGGTCGAGGGCGGCAAGCCCTACTGGTACGCCGACACCGTCCGCGCCTGGGTCGCCTCCCGACCGGGCAACCGGGGACGCGCTCTGGACTGACCCGGCCGAAGAGGAAAACCGACCCGGCCGAAGAGGAGATTCGCCTGTGCCCCACCGACGCGTGGGGCACACTGCCGTGGGTGGACTTCTCCGACAAACCCCTGCTCAGCGGCCCCAGGACCGTGCTGCGGCCCTTCACCGAGGCCGACGCCGAGACCATGGGCGAGATCATCGCCGACCCCGAGGTCGTCCGCTTCACCTTCCCGGCCGACGCCGACCTCACCCCGGAGCGGCTGCGCTCCTGGTACGGCTCCCGCTCCGCACAGCCCGACCGTCTGGACCTCGCCGTCACCGACCGCGCCACCGGCGAACTCGTGGGCGAGGTGGTGCTGCACGAGTGGGATCCGGACGCCCGCAGCTGCACCTTTCGCACGCTGATCGGCCCGCGGGGCCGCGACCGGGGGCTCGGCACCGAGGCGACCCGGCTCGTCGTCGGCCACGGTTTCGAGCGACTGGGCCTGCACCGCGTCCAGTTGGGGCTGTACGGCGACAACGGCCGGGCCCGCCGCGTCTACGAGAAGGTCGGGTTCGTGGTCGAGGGAGTGCGGCGGGAGGCCGCGCTGCGCGAGGGCGTGTGGGTGGACGAGGTGCTCATGGCGATCCTGGACCGCGAATGGAGCGGGCCGCGTGCCGCCGTCAGGCCCACGGCTCGATGACCGTCACCCCCGCGCCCTGGGCACCGCCCAGGTCCGCCAGCGCGGCCGGCGCGGCGTCCAGCGCGATCACCGACGTCACCAGGAGGTCGGGGCGCAGCGCCCCGGCCCGCACCAGCTCCAGCATCTCGGGGTAGGCGTGGGCGGCCATGCCGTGACTGCCCAGGAGCTCCAGCTCCAGGGCGATGACCCGGGCCATCGGCACCGGGGTGACGCCGTCGGGCGAAGGCAGCAGTCCCACCTGGACGTGCCGCCCCCGGCGGCGCAGTCCGTTCACCGAGGCGGCACAGGTCACGGGTGAGCCGAGGGCGTCGAGCGAGAGGTGCGCGCCGCCGCCGGTCAGCTCGCGCACCGCCGCCGCCGTGTCCGGCACGCGGGTCGCGTCCACGCACTCCGCCGCGCCGAACCCGCGCGCCAGCTCCAGAGCCCGGGGTGAGACGTCCACGGCGACCACCCGCGCCCCGCTCGCCGCCGCGATCATCACCGCCGACAGGCCCACGCCTCCGCAGCCGTGCACCGCGACCCACTCCCCCGCCGCGAGCCGGCCCTGCCGCACGACCGCCCGGAACGCTGTGGCGAACCGGCAGCCGAGGGAGGCGGCGGTGGCGTACGACAGGTCGTCGGGGAGCCCGACCAGGTTCACGTCGGCATGGTCCAGGGCCACGTACTGGGCGAAGGAGCCCCAGTGCGTGAAGCCCGGCTGGGTCTGGCGTTCGCACACCTGGTGCTGACCGGCCGCGCAGGACGGGCAGCCGCCGCAGCCGCACACGAAGGGGACGGTGACCCGGTCGCCGGGCTTCCAGCCGGTGACCCGGGGTCCCGTCTCGACCACCACTCCGGCGAGTTCGTGACCGGGGACGTGCGGCAGGGCGATGTCCGGGTCGTGGCCCATCCAGCCGTGCCAGTCGCTGCGGCACAGGCCGGTGGCCTCGACGCGGACCACCACGCCGTGCTCCGCGGGCCGCGGGTCGGGCGTCTCCCGCACCTCGGCCCGCTCCCCGAACCGCTCGAACACCACAGCCCGCATACGCCCTCGCCTCGCCTTCCCCTTCGGGCTTCGCCTTCGCCTTCCCCCTCGGCTTCGGGCTTCGCCTTCGGCTTCGGGCTTCGGGCTTCGCCTTCGGGCTTCGCCTGTTTCGCCGAAGATCACCGCGAACGCTAGCCGTGCGCGGCGCCCCTGTCGCCCGCCGCTCCCCGACGCGGGCGCCCGCCACGCCGGACCATCCTTGGGGGAAATACCCCCTAGGGGTATAGTGGTCGAGGGATGGGACACCCCTCGAAGGCCCCGCCCTGCCTCACCTGCCCCGCCTGCCCCACGAGGAGAACGACATGACCGCTCAGACCGACACCCCGGGCTCCGTCACCACCGTCTACCAGGTGACCGGCATGAGCTGCGGCCACTGCGAGGGCGCCGTCTCCGGCGAGATCTCGGAGCTCGCCGGCGTCACCTCGGTGAAGGCCGTCGCCTCGACCGGCGAGGTCACGGTGGTCTCCGCCGCCGCGCTCGACGAGACCGCGGTGCGCGCCGCCGTCGCCGAGGCCGGCTTCGAACTGGTCGGCCAGGCCTGAGTCCCCGCTCGGCGCTCCCGCGGCGCCACCCTCGCGGCGTCGCTCTCCCGCGCGGCCCGAGGAACCCCTCCTGCACCCGCCGGGCCGTACCGACCAGCTGATACTGGTTCCGTACGGCCCGGCCCGCTTCCTGGAGCACGGACATGACCAGCACCGCCACCCCACCGCCGATAGCCGAACCGCCGGGCCCGACCGCCGAGGTGGAACTGATCGTCGGCGGGATGACCTGCGCCTCCTGCGCGGCCCGCGTGGAGAAGAAGCTCAACCGCATGGACGGCGTCACCGCGACGGTCAACTACGCCACCGAGAAGGCGAAGGTCCGCTACCCGGCCGGCGTCGAGGTCGCCGATCTCATCGCCACCGTGGTCAAGACCGGATACACCGCCGAGGAGCCCGCGCCCGAGCCGGTGCGCCACCGTCGGACCGACGGGACGGACGAGGCCGACCGGACGGGTGAGGAGAGGGGGGAGAGCCGGTCCGGGGATCCCGAACTCGCGGGCCTGCGCCACCGGGTCCTCGTCTCCGCCCTGCTCGCCGCGCCGGTCGTGCTGCTCGCGATGGTCCCGTCGCTGCAGTTCGACAACTGGCAGTGGCTGTCGCTGACGCTCGCCGCGCCCGTGGTCGTCTGGGGCGGCGGACCGTTGCACCGGGCCGCCTGGACCAACCTGCGGCACGGCGCGGCCACCATGGACACCCTGGTCTCCGTCGGCACCCTGGCAGCGCTCGGCTGGTCGCTGTGGGCGCTGTTCCTCGGCGACGCGGGCATGCCCGGCATGCGGCACCCCTTCGAGCTCACCGTCTCGCGCACGGACGGCGCCTCGACGATCTACCTGGAGGTCGCCGCCGGCGTCACCGTCTTCATCCTGCTCGGCCGCTACCTGGAGGCCCGCTCCAAGCGGCGCGCGGGGGCGGCGCTGCGCGCGCTGATGGAGCTGGGCGCGAAGGACGTGGCCGTGCTGCGCGAGGGCAGGGAGGTGCGGATCCCCGTCGACCGGCTGGCGGTCGGCGACCGGTTCGTCGTCCGGCCCGGGGAGAAGGTCGCCACCGACGGCACGGTCGTGGACGGCGTGTCCGCCGTGGACGCCTCGATGCTGACCGGCGAGTCCGTGCCGGTGGACGTCGGGCCCGGCGACGCCGTCACGGGCGCGACGGTGAACGCCGGCGGCCGGCTGGTCGTGGAGGCGGCCCGGATCGGCGCGGACACCCGGCTCGCCCGCATGGCCCGTCTCGTCGAGGAGGCGCAGACCGGCAAGGCCGAGGTGCAGCGGCTGGCCGACCGGATCTCCGGGGTCTTCGTGCCGGCGGTGCTGCTGCTCGCGGTCGCCGTCTTCGCCGGCTGGCTCGGCGCCACGGGAGACACGGTGGCCGCGTTCACGGCGGCCGTCGCCGTGCTGATCATCGCCTGCCCGTGCGCGCTCGGCCTCGCCACGCCCACCGCGCTGATGGTGGGCACCGGGCGCGGCGCCCAGCTCGGCATCCTCATCAAGGGCCCCGAGGTCCTGGAGTCCACGCGCCGCGTCGACACGGTCGTCCTGGACAAGACCGGAACGGTCACCACCGGCCGTATGACCCTGCAGGACGTGTGGAGCGCCGACGGCGTGGACGAGCGGGAGCTGCTGCGGCTGGCGGGCGCCCTGGAACACGCCTCCGAGCATCCGGTCGCCCGGGCGGTGGCGGCGGGCGCCGAGGAACGGGTCGGCGGGCTGCCGGCGGTCGAGCGGTTCGAGAACGTGCCGGGCCGGGGGGTGCGCGGGCGCGTGGAGGGCCGCGAGGTGGCCGTCGGGCGCCTCTTCGAGTCCGTCCCGCCGCAGGTGGCGCACGCCGCCGCCGAGGCCGAGCGGGAGGGCCGCACGGCCGTCGTCGTGGGCTGGGACGGAGTGGCGCGCGGTGTGCTCGCCGTCGCGGACGCGGTCAAGGAGACCAGCGCCGAGGCGGTGCGGGAGCTGCGCGCGCTGGGCCTCACGCCGGTGCTGCTGACCGGCGACAACCAGGTGGTCGCCGAGGCGGTCGCCCGGGCCGTCGGGATCGACCGGGTGATCGCCGGGGTGCTGCCGGAGGACAAGGTCGACGTCGTGCGGCGGCTCCAGGACGAGGGACGGGTCGTCGCCATGGTCGGGGACGGGGTGAACGACGCGGCCGCGCTCGCCGCGGCCGACCTGGGGCTGGCCATGGGGACGGGCACGGACGCGGCGATCGAGGCGAGCGACCTGACGCTGGTGCGCGGGGACCTGCGGGTGGCGGCGGACGCGATCCGGCTGTCGCGGCGGACCCTCGCCACGATCAAGGGCAACCTGGTGTGGGCCTTCGGCTACAACGTGGCCGCGCTGCCGCTGGCCGCGGCGGGGCTGCTGAACCCGATGATCGCGGGGGCGGCGATGGCGTTCTCGTCGGTGTTCGTCGTGACGAACAGTCTTCGGCTGCGCACGTTCACGTGAGACGCGCGGAGATACCGCCGAGTAGGACCAGGCCTTTGGCTGAGACCCCTGGAGTCCTGCGCGAGCCTCACATAAGCTCTTCACAAGGCTCGCGCATCATCCTTACGCTTGGGCCCCCATCGCCGTATCCGGGCTCTTGCGCATCTAACGGACATATGCAAGAGACACAGATCACAGTGATGCGAACGTAACCATCGAAGGGCTTCGACGGTCTAAGTTGACGATGTCGGCAAGCGTCTTGGGGGGCGCGACCTGACATCTGAGGATGTCTTGGGGGACGTCCTCGGAGATGCGTTGCCGGGGCACGTACACCGGGAAGCTTTGAGCGGCCCTCCCAGCGTGCGCTGTCCCGGCAGATCGCACACAGCGGTGGTACGGCGAGTTCTGCTCGTTCTGCTCAACCGCGGGCACGACAACCGAAGATGGTCACACAACAGCGAATTCAGGCGCTGTCCTCACAACGCCCGGCCGGATCCCGTGGGGGGAATCCGCACCGGGACATGGGAAGGCGCCCTGGTCGTCGGCCCGTGGGGGGACCGCCGCCGGGGCGCCTTCCGTATGCCCGCGCCCATCACGGCACACCGCGCAGGCGTGCTCTTCGAGAAGGACCGGCCCGTGCTCACGTCAGGGGCGCGGGGAACCGCACGACCAGCCACCGCGCACCCGCACCCGCACCCGCACCCGCACCCGCACCGGAACGAACCGCCCGCGCACACGACTGCCCGGGACGCAGGCCCCGGGCAGTCGGACATCACACGCGGATCACACGCGGGCCACCTGACGACGTGGCCCCACCGCCGGAGGCGTCAGCGCTCCTCGACCGGAACGAAGTCACGCTCGACGACACCCGTGTAGATCTGGCGCGGGCGGCCGATGCGGGAGCCGGGCTCCTTGATCATCTCGTGCCACTGGGCGATCCAGCCCGGGAGGCGGCCCAGGGCGAACAGGACCGTGAACATCTCGGTCGGGAAGCCCATGGCCCGGTAGATCAGGCCGGTGTAGAAGTCGACGTTCGGGTAGAGGTTGCGCGAGACGAAGTAGTCGTCGGAGAGCGCGTGCTCCTCCAGCTTCAGCGCGATGTCCAGGAGCTCGTCGGACTTGCCGAGGGCCGAGAGGACGTCGTGCGCCGCAGCCTTGATGATCTTGGCGCGGGGGTCGAAGGACTTGTACACCCGGTGGCCGAAGCCCATCAGGCGGACGCCGTCCTCCTTGTTCTTCACCTTGCGGATGAAGGAGTCGACGTCGCCGCCGTTGGCCTGGATGCCTTCGAGCATCTCCAGGACGGACTGGTTGGCGCCACCGTGCAGCGGGCCCCACAGGGCGTTGATGCCGGCCGAGATCGACGCGAACATGTTCGCCTGGGACGAGCCGACCAGACGGACCGTCGACGTCGAGCAGTTCTGCTCGTGGTCGGCGTGCAGGATCAGCAGCTTGTCGAGCGCGGAGACGACGACCGGGTCCAGGTCGTACTCCTGCGCCGGCACCGAGAACGTCATGCGCAGGAAGTTCTCGACGTAGCCCAGGTCGTTGCGCGGGTAGACGAACGGGTGGCCGATCGACTTCTTGTACGCGTACGCCGCGATCGTCGGGAGCTTGGCGAGCAGCCGGATCGTGGAGAGGTTGCGCTGCTTCTCGTCGAACGGGTTGTGGCTGTCCTGGTAGAACGTGGACAGCGCGGAGACCACCGACGACAGCATGGCCATCGGGTGGGCGTCGCGCGGGAAGCCCCTGTAGAAGTTCTTGACGTCCTCGTGCAGCAGGGTGTGCTGCGTGATGTCGTTCTGGAAGACGGTGAGCTCGTCGACGGTCGGCAGCTCGCCGTTGATCAGGAGGTAGGCGACCTCGAGGAAGGTCGACCGCTCGGCCAGCTGCTCGATCGGGTAGCCGCGGTACCGGAGGATGCCCTGCTCGCCGTCGAGGTACGTGATGGCGGATTTATAGGCGGCGGTGTTGCCGTAGCCGCTGTCCAGGGTCACCAGACCGGTCTGGGCGCGGAGCTTCCCGATGTCGAAGCCCTTGTCGCCGACGGTGCTGTCGATCACCGGGTAGGTGTACTCGCCGTCGCCGAACCGCAGTACTACAGCGTTGTTGGTGTGCTCGCTCACGTCATCCCTCACCGACGTTGTGCCTCTTCTTCGAGGTTGCCCTGACTGTCTCTACCATCCCCCATTTGGCGCAGGAGAGTGCACTCGGGGTCGACCATTGGGCTTATCGGCGGCACTCAGTGCCGCCAACCAGCTCATCCTGCCGCCTTGGTCACGGTTGGGGAAGTGCTCTGTGACCTTCGTGACTCATTTGATCGATCATTTTTTACACGGCCTCCGCACCATGCCCCGGCGGCCGGGTCATCGGCCGGCGAGCCGGAAGTCGAGGGCCGTGCAGCGGCGGCCCGCCGACACCGTGCGCACGGCCTGGCCGATCGCCTTGCGGGAGCCGACGAGGACGACCAGCTTCTTCGCGCGGGTGACGGCCGTATACAGAAGATTCCGCTGCAGCATCATCCATGCTCCGGTGGTGACGGGGATCACCACCGCGGGATATTCACTTCCCTGTGAACGGTGGATGGTCACGGCGTACGCGTGGGCCAGCTCGTCCAGTTCGTCGAATTCGTAGGGCACTTCCTCGTCCTCGTCGGTCAGCACCGTCAGGCGCTGTTCGACGGGATCGAGCGAGGTGACGACGCCCACGGTGCCGTTGAAGACGCCGTTCTCCCCCTTGTCATAGTTGTTGCGGATCTGGGTGACCTTGTCGCCGACGCGGAACACCCGGCCGCCGAACCTCTTCTCGGGGAGGTCGGGGCGGCCGGGGGTGACGGCCTGCTGGAGCAGCCCGTTGAGGGCGCCGGCGCCGGCCGGTCCGCGGTGCATGGGCGCGAGGACCTGGACGTCCCGGCGCGGGTCGAGGCCGAACCTGGCCGGGATGCGGCGCGCGGCCACGTCCACCGTGAGCCGTCCGGCCTCCTCCGTGTCGTCCTCGACGAAGAGGAAGAAGTCCTTCATGCCGTCGGTGAGGGGGTGCTGCCCGGCGTTGATCCGGTGCGCGTTGGTCACCACGCCGGACTGCTGGGCCTGGCGGAACACGCGCGTGAGACGCACGGCGGGCACCGGGCCGCCGTCGGCGAGCAGGTCGCGCAGCACCTCGCCCGCACCGACGCTGGGGAGTTGGTCGACGTCCCCGACGAAGAGCAGGTGGCCGCCCGGGGGGACCGCCTTGACCAGCTTGTTGGCGAGGAGCAGGTCCAGCATCGACGCCTCGTCGACCACCACCAGGTCGGCGTCCAGCGGGCGGTCGCGGTCGTAGGCCGCGTCCCCGCCGGGCTTGAGCTCCAGCAGGCGGTGCACGGTGGACGCCTCGGCGCCGGTCAGTTCGGCCAGCCGCTTCGCGGCGCGGCCGGTGGGCGCGGCGAGCACGACCTTCGCCTTGCGCGCGCGGGCCAGCTCCACGATCGAGCGGACCGTGAAGGACTTGCCGCAGCCGGGGCCGCCTGTGAGCACGGCGACCTTCTCGGTCAGCGCGAGCCGGACGGCCGCCTCCTGCTCGGGCGCGAGATCGGCCTTCGTCCGGCTCCTCAGCCAGGCCAGCGCCTTGTCCCAGGCCACGTCCCGGAAGGCCGGCATGCGGTCCTCGTCGGTGCGCAGCAAACGCAACAGCTGCGCCGACAGGGAGAGTTCGGCGCGATGGAAGGGGACGAGATAGACGGCGGTGACGGGCTCCCCTCCGTCGGCCGCCGGGACCTTCTCGCGGATGACTCCGGGGTCCTCGCCCTCCTGCGGCGCCGTCGCGAGCTCCGCGAGGCACTCGATGACCAGACCGGTGTCGACCTGCAGGAGCTTGACCGCGTCGGCGATCAGCCGTTCCTCGGGGAGGTAGCAGTGCCCCTGGTCGGTGGCCTGGGACAGCGCGTACTGCAGGCCCGCCTTGACCCGCTCGGGGCTGTCGTGCGGGATGCCGACGGACTGGGCGATCTTGTCCGCGGTGAGGAAGCCGATGCCCCAGACGTCGGCGGCCAGCCGGTAGGGCTGGTCCTTCACGACGGAGATCGAGGCGTCGCCGTACTTCTTGTAGATGCGGACCGCGATGGAGGTGGACACCTCGACGGTCTGGAGGAAGAGCATGACCTCCTTGATCGCCTTCTGCTCCTCCCAGGCGTCGGCGATCTTCTTCGTGCGCTTCGGACCGAGGCCGGGGACCTCGACGAGCCGTTTCGGCTCCTCCTCGATGATCTTCAGGGTGTCCATGCCGAAGTGCCGGGTGATGCGGTCGGCGAAGACCGGGCCGATGCCCTTGACCAGGCCGGAGCCCAGATAGCGGCGGATGCCCTGGACGGTGGCGGGCAGCACGGTGGTGTAGTTCTCGACGGTGAACTGCTTGCCGTACTGCGGGTGGGAGCCCCAGCGGCCCTCCATGCGCAGGGACTCGCCGACCTGGGCCCCGAGCAGCGCGCCGACGACCGTGAGGAGGTCGCCGCCGCCTCTGCCGGTGTCGACCCGGGCGACCGTGTAGCCGTTGTCCTCGTTGGCGTACGTGATGCGCTCCAGCACGCCTTCCAGCGTGGCGAGCCGCCGCTCCTCCGCCCCCTGGGCGGCCCCCGTCTGTTGGGACATGATCCGACGGTACCGCCCGCCACCGACAGGGCCGCCCGGGCCGCCTCGGGTCAGTCCTGCGCGATCGTCACGCAGGTGCCGACGACATAGCCGGTGACGCCGCTGCGGGTCACCTTCACCCAGCGCTTGCTGACGATGCCGCACTTCTCGTACGAGGCCGTGCCGTAGTACATCGTGCAGGAGGCCGAGGCGCTCTGACCCTTGTTCAGCTGGGCCAGGGCCGTGCCGCCGGTGCTGGTCGTGGAGCGGATGACCACGGTCTCGAGAGCCTTGGCCGTGCAGCTCGCCGCGGCGGCCGGGGCGGCGGCCACGAACGAGGCGCCGACCAGGGCGACGGCCCCCACGGACGCACCGAGTATCCGGCTTGCTCGCATGTCTGTTCTCCCCTGTTTCCTTGGCGCGGGCATGCCACCCGCGACGGTCGAGGGCAGCCTAGAGCCCCGCGGGTGCGCGTTCATCACGATCGGGTTTCAGCCACGCCAGGGTCTTGATTAACCCCCGTGTAATCGATTCCAATCCTTCGTACACGTCGATGTAATCGATTCCATGACTGCACGGCGTTCACGAAACCGAGTCCACGAGGAGGTGGAGCGGCGATGGCGAGCATCAAGGACGTCGCTGCCGAGGCGGGCGTCTCCGTCGCCACGGTGTCACGCGTCCTGAACGACCATCCGTCGGTCAGCGACGACGCACGCACGCGCGTGCTGGCCGCCGTCGAGGCGCTGGGCTACCGCCCGAACGCCGTCGCCCGGTCGCTGCGCACCGACCAGACCCGCACCCTCGGCCTGGTCATCAGCGACGTGATGAACCCCTACTTCACCGAGCTGGCCCGCTCCGTCGAGGAGGAGGCCCGCGCCCTCGGCTACAGCGTGATCATCGGCAACGCCGACGAACGGCCGGACCTCCAGGACCATCACGTCACGACCCTGCTGGACCGCCGGATCGACGGTCTGCTGGTCTCCCCCACCGACGGCGGCTCCCCGCGGATGCTGGACGCCGCGCGCGCGGGCACCCCGATGGTGTTCGTCGACCGGTGGATCCCCGGCCTGGACGTGCCCGTGGTCAGGTCGGACGGCCGGGCCGCCGTGCGCGACCTCGTGGCGCACCTGCACGGCCTCGGCCACCGCCGGCTCGCCATCATCGCGGGGCCCGCCGCCACCACCACCGGCAGCGAGCGCGTGGAGGCCTTCCGCGCCGCCCTGGCCGAGTACGGGCTCCCCCTCCCGGACGCCTACACGGGACAGGGCGACTTCCAGGCCGAGAGCGGCCGGCGGGTCACCGAGGGCTTCCTCGACCTGCCCGAGCCGCCCGAGGTCGTGTTCGCCGCCGACAACCTGATGGCGCTCGGCGCGCTGGACGCCGTCCGCGCGCGTGGGCTGCGCGTCCCGCAGGACCTGGCGCTCGCCGCCTTCGACGACATCCCGTGGTTCGTGCACACCGATCCGCCGATCACGGCGATCGCCCAGCCGACGGGCGAGCTGGGGCGGGCCGCCGTGCGCGCGCTCGTCGACCGCATCGAGGGACGCCCCCCGCAGTCCGTCACCTTCGCCGCCCGCCTCGTCGTGCGCCGCTCGTGCGGCGAGTCAGCGACGTGCGCGGAGTCCCCCGTAACGAACAGGAGCCAGACGTGAGCAACGCGGACGAGTTGCTGCGCATCGAAGGCATACGCAAGACCTTCCCCGGCGTGGTCGCGCTCGACGGCGTCGACTTCGACCTGCGGCGGGGCGAGGTGCATGTGCTGCTCGGCGAGAACGGCGCGGGCAAGAGCACCCTCATCAAGATGCTCTCCGGCGCCTACCGGCCCGACGCCGGGCGGATCTGGGCGGGCGGCGAGGAGGTGCGCATCCACAGTGCGCAGGACTCCGAGCGCCTCGGGATCGCCACCATCTACCAGGAGTTCAACCTCGTCCCCGATCTGACGGTGGCCGAGAACATCTTCCTGGGACGGCAGCCCCGCCGGTTCGGCGTGATCGACCGCAAGCGGATGGAGGCGGAGGCCGCCGCCCTGCTCGAGCGGGTGGGCGTGCGCGTCTCGCCCCGCGCGCGGGTGCGCGAACTCGGCATCGCCCGGCTGCAGATGGTCGAGATCGCCAAGGCGCTCAGCCTGGACGCGCGCGTGCTGATCATGGACGAGCCGACGGCCGTGCTGACCTCCGAGGAGGTCGACAAGCTCTTCGCCATCGTGCGCAGGCTGCGCGAGGACGGCGTCGGCATCGTGTCCATCACGCATCACCTGGAGGAGATCGCCGCCCTGGGCGACCGCGTCACGGTCATCCGGGACGGCAGAAGCGTCGGACAGGTGCCCGCCGCCACCCCGCAGGACGAGCTGGTCCGGCTCATGGTGGGCCGCTCCATCGAGCAGCAGTACCCCAGGGAGCGCGCCGGAACGGGCGCCGCCCTGCTGTCCGTCGAGGGCCTCACCCGCGACGGCGTCTTCCACGACGTCGGCTTCGAGGTGCGCGCCGGCGAGGTCGTCGGCATCGCCGGGCTCGTCGGCGCCGGTCGTACCGAGGTCGTACGGGCCGTCTTCGGGGCCGACCCCTACGACCGGGGGACCGTGCGGGTCGCGGGGGCGCCGCTCCCCCGGCACGACGTCAACGCGGCGATGGCCGCCGGGATCGGGCTGGTGCCCGAGGACCGCAAGGGCCAGGGGCTCGTGCTCGACCAGTCGGTCGAGGAGAACCTCGGGCTCGTGACCATGCGGGCCGCGACCCGTGGCGGGCTGGTCGACCTGAAGGGCCAGCGCGAGGCGGCGGCGCGGATCGCCGCGCAGCTGGGCGTGCGGATGGCCGGCCTCGGCCAGCAGGTGCGCACCCTGTCCGGCGGCAACCAGCAGAAGGTCGTCATCGGCAAGTGGCTGCTGGCCGACACCAGGGTGCTGATCCTCGACGAGCCCACCCGCGGGATCGACGTCGGCGCCAAGGTCGAGATCTACCAGCTGGTCAACGAGCTGACGGCGGCCGGCGCCGCGGTCCTGATGATCTCCAGCGACCTGCCCGAGGTGCTCGGCATGAGCGACCGGGTGCTGGTGATGGCCCAGGGCCGGATCGCCGGCGAACTGCCTGCCGAGCAGGCCACCCAGGACGCGGTGATGGCGCTCGCCGTCAGCGCGCCCGCCACCCCCCGTACCACCCCTACGACCACGGAAGTGGAGGCCGGCCGTGGCCGCTGACACGCATCTGAGCACTTCGGGCGCCGGTGGCGCCGCGGCGGTCCGCCGCCTGCTCCTCGACAACGGCGCGCTCACCGCGCTGATCGTCCTCGTCATCGCCATGTCGGCGCTGTCGGGCGACTTCCTGACCACGGACAACCTGCTCAACGTGGGCGTCCAGGCGGCCGTGACCGCGATCCTCGCCTTCGGCGTGACGTTCGTGATCGTCTCGGCGGGCATCGACCTGTCGGTCGGCTCGGTGGCGGCGCTGTCGGCGACCGTGCTCGCCTGGAGCGCCACGCAACACGGCGTCCCGGTGGTCGTGGCGCTGCTCCTGGCCGTCGCCACCGGCATCGCCGCCGGTCTGGTGAACGGTTTCCTCATCGCCTACGGCAAGCTGCCGCCCTTCATCGCGACGCTCGCCATGCTCTCGGTCGCGCGCGGTCTGTCGCTGGTGATCTCCGAGGGCTCGCCGATCGCCTTCCCCGACTCCGTCTCGCACCTCGGCGACACCCTCGGCGGCTGGCTGCCGGTCCCGGTGCTCGTGATGGTCGTGATGGGCCTGATCGCCGCGTTCGTGCTCGGCCGCACCTACATCGGACGGTCGATGTACGCCATCGGCGGCAACGAGGAGGCGGCCCGGCTGTCAGGGCTGCGCGTGAGGCGGCAGAAGCTGGCCATCTACGCCCTGTCCGGCGTCTTCGCGGCCGTCGCGGGCGTCGTGCTCGCCTCCCGGCTGTCGTCGGCGCAGCCGCAGGCCGCCGACGGTTACGAGCTGGACGCCATCGCCGCGGTCGTCATCGGCGGAGCCTCCCTCGCGGGCGGCACCGGCAAGGCGTCGGGCACCCTGATCGGCGCGCTGATCCTGGCGGTGCTGCGCAACGGGCTGAACCTGCTGTCGGTGTCCGCGTTCTGGCAGCAGGTCGTCATCGGCGTCGTCATCGCGCTGGCGGTGCTGCTCGACACCCTGCGCCGCAAGGCCGGAGCGACCCCGGCGGCGGCCGGGACGGGCAGCCGCGCGGGCAAGGGGCGGCAGGCGGCGACGTACGGTCTCGCGGCCGTCGTCACCGTGGCGGTCGTCGGCGCGACGTCCCTCCTGCACGGCGGGAACCCGGCGAGCGTCAACCCGAGGATCGGCCTGGCGCTGTCCACGCTGAACAACCCGTTCTTCGTGCAGATCCAGTCCGGCGCCAAGGCCGAGGCGAAGAAGCTGGGCGTGGACCTGACGGTCACCGACGCGCAGAACGACGCCTCGCAGCAGGCCAACCAGTTGCAGAACTTCACCAGTTCCGGCTACGACTCGATCATCGTCAACCCGGTCGACTCGGACGCGGCGAGCAACTCGGTGAAGGCCGCCGACAAGGCGAAGATCCCGGTCATCGCCGTCGACCGGGGCGTCAACAAGGCCACGGTGGACACGCTCGTCGCCTCCGACAACGTGGCGGGCGGCGAGCTGGCCGCGAGGACGGTCGCCGAGAAGCTGGGCGGCACCGGCAAGATCGTGATCCTCCAGGGCCAGGCCGGCACCTCCGCCGCCCGGGAGCGGGCCGCGGGCTTCGCCAAGGGCCTCAAGGCCTACCCCGGCATCCAGGTGCTCGCCCAGCAGCCGGCCGATTTCGACCGCACCAAGGGACTCGACGTCATGTCGAACCTGCTCCAGGCGCACCCGGACGTCCAGGGCGTCATCGCGGCCAACGATGAGATGGCGCTCGGCGCGATCAAGGCGCTGGGCTCCAAGGCCGGCACGTCCGTCCAGGTCGTCGGCTTCGACGGCACGCCCGACGGCCTCAAGGCCGTCGAACAGGGCACGCTGTACGCGTCGGTGGCGCAGCAGCCGTCCCAGCTGGGCAAGATCGCCGTGGACAACGCGCTGAAGGCGCTGCGGGGCAAGAAGGTCGAGGAGACGGTGAAGGTGCCGGTGAAGGTGGTCACCGAGAAGAACGTGGCCGGTTTCAGCGGCTGACATCGCACGGGAAGGCGGGCGGTCCCCCGAGCGGGACCGCCCGCCTCACGTCACGTATCAGGGGAGTTCTTTCCATGTACGACTACGACCTGCTGGTCGTGGGCTCGGCCAACGCCGACCTGGTGATCGGCGTCGAGCGCAGGCCGGGGGCCGGGGAGACGGTGCTCGGCTCCGACCTGGCCGTGCACCCCGGCGGCAAGGGCGCGAACCAGGCCGTCGCGGCCGCGCGCCTCGGGGCCCGTACGGCCCTGCTGGCCCGGGTCGGCGACGACGCGCACGGACGGCTGCTGCTCGACGCGCAGCGGGCGGCCGGGGTCGACACGGCGGGCGTGCTGGCGGGCGGGGCGCCGACGGGGGTCGCGCTGATCACCGTGGACCCCTCGGGCGACAACAGCATCGTGGTGTCGCCGGGCGCGAACGGCCGGCTGACCCCGGCGGACGTCCGCGCCGCGAGCGGCCTGCTGCGCGCCTCGCGGGTGGTGTCGGCGCAGTTGGAGATCCCCTTGGAGACGGTCGTGACGGTCGCGGCGAGCCTCGGGCCGGACAGCCGGTTCGTGCTCAACCCCTCCCCGCCGCGCCCGCTGCCCGTCGCGCTGCTCGCGGCCTGCGACCCGCTGATCGTCAACGAGCACGAGGCGAAGGTGATCCTCGGCGGGACGGGCGGCGACGTGGGCGGCGGACCCGAGGACTGGGCGCGGCGGCTGCTCGCGAAGGGGCCGCGGTCGGTGGTAGTCACGCTCGGCGCGCGGGGCGCGCTGGTGGCGTCGACGGACGGCGGCGTGCAGCACGTCGCCCCCGTCAGGGTGGACGCCGTGGACACGACGGGCGCGGGCGACGCGTTCACCGCGGCGCTGGCCTGGCGGCTGGGCCAGGGCGCCTCGCTCGCGGAGGCGGCGGCGTACGCGGCGCGGGTGGGGGCGGTGTCGGTGACCCGCAGGGGCGCGCAGGAGTCGTTCCCGACCGCCGACGAGGTCGACGCGCTGTGAAGAAGGCGGGGATCCTCAACCGTCATCTGGCCGGGGCACTCGCCGAGTTGGGGCACGGCGACGGGGTGCTGGTGTGCGACGCGGGCATGCCGATACCGGACGGGCCGCGCGTGGTCGACCTCGCCTTCCGGGCGGGGGTGCCGTCGTTCGGGGAGGTGGTCGACGGGCTGCTCGCCGAACTGGTCGTGGAGGGCGCGACGGCGGCGGCGGAGGTGCGGGACGCCAACCCGGCGGCGCACGCGCTCCTGACGGACCGCCTGACGGGGCTGTCCTACGTCCCGCACGAGGAGCTGAAGAGGCTGTCGGCGGGGGCGCGGCTGGTGGTGCGCACGGGCGAGGCACGGCCGTACGCGAACGTGCTGCTGCGGTGCGGGGTGTTCTTCTGACCCTGCGCGGAGCCGCCGCCCGACGGGCGGCGGGCGTCGGGCGGGCGACGGGCGGGCGCCTCCCGGCGTCGGCTTCGTCCCGAACGTGTCCGGATCAGGAAGCGGGCGGCGGGCGGGCGTCGGGCGGCCCTCGGTCGGGCCTCGGGCGGGCGCCTCCCGGCGTCGGCTTCGTCCCGAACGTGTCCGGATCAGGTCACACGGCGATCAACGACGTTGCGTCCGCAACGGGTTGTGAGACAGCATGTTCGAACGGGTATGTGATGTGTACGTGACGCACGGGGGTGACACACGTGAAGTTCGACATGGGATCCACGGCTCTCTCTGACCTGGGCAAGAGCACGGTCGGTTCGAGCACCGACCTGGGCACGCTGATCCGCGGACTCGTCCAGGCTGCCGAGCCGCTGGAAGGCAAGTTCAACGGCTCCGGCAAGGTCGCCTTCGACTCGTTCAAGCTGCGGGCGGACGAGATCACCGCCGCGCTCAACGAGTCGCTCGGCGCGATCCTCGAAGGCCAGGGCGGCATGGACACCGCGTTCGCCGGCGGTGACACCGAGCAGCATGACAACGCCCACAAGAACATGGGCGCCGCCAACTTCGACGCGGCCCGCTTCGGCGCGCGCTAGCCGCAGGGCCAGGACGCAGACAGACAACCACAGGGGGTTGGTGACCATGGGTCAGAATCTGGACCGCCGCTCGTACGACACCGACGCGTCGAGCGAGGTGCAGGGTGGACTGCAGGGAATCGTCGGTCAGTTGGAGCGCGTGCTCGCCGACCGCGACAAGGCCGTGAAGGCCGCCATGGCCGACTTCCAGGCCGACGGGGTGTCCGAGGAGTACCACGGCAAGGAACTGCGCTGGAACCGGGCGGCCAACGAGGTGCGCAGCATCATCCAGCTGGTGCGCAGCACGCTGGAGGACAACGACGGGACGGCCCAGTCGACGATGGCGAAGGCGCGGGCGGCGGTCGACAACATCGGCTGATGCGCGGCGTCGACGCGGCGACGGAACACGTAGGTCACGGGGAGTACGGGGTATCCACATGACGGGGTGGGACATCTCGCCGTCGGGCGTGCAACACGTTCTCACGGAGACGGCGAAGGCGGCCGAGGGCCTCTCGAACACCGGTAAGGCGCTGCAGGAGACGGGGCCGAGCGCGGCCGCGTCCGCCGGCACGATCCAGCAGGGCGGCGTGGAGAAGAGCGGCGTCCAGGGACCGGTCGCCGCGGCGCTGGGCGAGTTCTTCACGGCCTACCAGGAAAAGCTGGCGTACGTCGCGGTGCGCACGTCGAACTCCCTCAACGGGGCGGCCACCGCGACCAACGCCTACGTCAAGGGCGATCTGGACATGGCCGCGCAGGCTCAGGCGAAGGCGCTGAAGGAACCGAAGATCGACCTGCCGGGAGCGGGCGGACAGCAGGGGGGCCAGTGACCGCGGACCTCATCGACCCGCAGAACATTCCGCAGTTCACCGGCGACCTGGAGCAACTGGGCACGGACTCGATGCTTCTGACGGCGGAGGCGCTCGCCTTCCGGCAGTCAGGGTCGGACGTGCACACCCGCTTCCAGGGGCTGTCGGCGTGCTACTCGGCCCCCGAGGCCGACCAGCTGTTCGCCACGACAGCGCCGGTGGCCGCCAAGGCCGACGAGTTCGCCGACGACCTGGAGAAGGTGGCGGCCGCCCTCACCTCGTACGAGACCGAGGTCCAGCCGCTCGTGGCCAAGCTGAGGAGCCTCAAGCAGCGTGCGGAGGCTTTCCGCAGCGACATCGCGGGAGACGACCACTGGCGCGAGGACGACGACAACGTCCAGCTCAACAACGACCTGGTGCACGACGTCACCGCCACCTCGGTCGCCTTCTGGCAGGCGGAGATCACCTGCCACAACACGATCACCGCGCTGGTGGGCGGGACGACGCTGATCCTCGAGGACGGCGCACAGAAACGGCTGCTGAAACGCGGCACCAGCACCTACGGCTTCACCGCCGACCTCCTGAACCAGTCCGAGGAACTGCCCTGGGGCAAGACCGTGGAGAAGGAGCGTCACGGACTGGACTGGCTGGGCCACCAGCTGCTCGACTTCGGCAAGGGCTTCGTCGTCGACGGCGTGTGGGGCACGATCCGCGGCCTGGGCACCTTCGTCGGCGTCGACGGCTGGGACGCGGCCGGCCAGGCCTGGACAGGCCTCGGCAAGCTCGCGACGGGCCTGGCCATCACCGCGACCCCGGTCCTCGGGAGCGTGTACTGGACGATGCCCGAGGACAAGCTGCCCGGCTATCTGCGCGAGTCCCGCAACACGGTCAAGGAGGCGGGCAAGGCGCTGGTGGCCTGGGACGAGTGGGGCAAGAACCCCGCCCGGGCGGGCGGCGCGGTCACCTTCAACGTCCTGACCACGATCTTCACCGGAGGCGCCGGCACCGCCGCGAAGGGCGGAGCGCTCGCCCGCACCCTCGGCGCACTCGGCAAGACGGCACGTCTGGTCGACCCGATGACCTACCTCGGCAAGGCCGCGAAGTTCGGCACGGTCAAGGTCGCCGACCTGTTCGCCGGCCTGAAGGGCGTGCACGCGGGCGCCTACGACGACCTCCTCACCGGAGCGGGACGTGTCCAGCCGGACGGCAGCGTGCTGCGGATCGCCGACGACCTGCCGGTCATCCGCGACAACGTCGTGGAGTGGCCGGACGGAACCCGCCTCAACCTCGACGACGGCTCGGTCCTCCGACCGGACGGGACAGCGGCCCCGGCGAAGGTCGAACTGTCGGCGGCGGACCGGGACTTGCTGCGGCACAGCCTGCCGCACGACGAAGGGGCGCTGGTCGGTGCGGGCGACCGGGCAGGCGCCCACGCCGCCGGGGACACGGCCGGCCACGTCGGCGGCGACGCGACGGCCCGGGGCGGCGGGAACACGACGCCGACCGCGCACGCCACCGACCACGCGGGGAGCGGCCGGGGCACCGACACGGTCCCGGCACGCGACACCGGCGGACATGCGACGGGCGGCGACCACGGTCACACGGGCGGCGGCACAGACTCCGGGCACGTTCCCGCCCAGCACGGCGGGACCGGGGGCGGCCACGGGGGCGGTCACGGTGCGGACGGAACGCCGTCCGGCAGTCACAACCCGCTGGAGCACGAACGCGAGATCATGCGACGGCAGGTCGAGCGGGCCAACAACGATCCCCAGTGGTTCAAGGAGAACTACCGCGACAACGGCTACCGACTCTCGACGGAGGCCAAGGGGGGCTACAGCCAAGCCGTGCCCCAGCTCGTACGCAATCCGTTCGCGCCGCCCGAGTGGATCGCGGCCAGCGACATGCCACCGGCGATCAAAGAGCACTACGTGCACAAGGATCCCGTCGTCGGCCACCGCTCGGACCTCTCCCCCGAGACCCTGCACCACCTCGACGACCAGGCGGCGAAGCGGCACGCGGCCGTCACGGCCGACAACGCCGCGGAGCGCAGGCTCGAGGCCGCTGAAAAGGCGTACACCGCGCACCCCACGGACGAGTTGTCCGCCGCCAGGGACCACGCCAACGCGGCCCACAAGCCGCTCCACGCCGACGCGAACCGACAGAGCGAACTGCTCGGCGAAGACGCCGCCGAACACCACGCCATACCCGAGCACTACGAGGGCGCGGTGCGCCTGGACGACGGGGCGTTCGGGAACAACCGCTTCGACCAGGTGTACCGGGCCCAGGACGGCCGGTACGTCGTCGTCGAGGCCAAGGGTTCCACGAAGGCCGACCTCGGCGTGCGCAAGGGGCACAGCGGGCGATTGGTGACCCAGGGGACGCGGGAGTACTTCCAAACCATTCTCGACCAGATGGAAATGCGGGCTGAAAGAAACGAAATCAAGGCCGAGAAGACCGGAAACCAAGACCTGCTCAAAGCAGCTGAGGCCGAACGCAAGCTGGCGGAGGATCTGAGCACGGCTCTCAAGCGGGGCCAGGTGGACTACGTCCTCGTCAAAGCCAAGTTCGACGGGCCTAAGTACGCTGGCTACGAGATGCTGCAGTTCAACATCACGAAATGAGGACCCGCACATGCCGACGAGGATTTCGCGGCCGCCGGCGGAAGGAAGTCACCCCGATCCGGAAGGGCTGCGGCAGAGAATCAATGCGCGCACCCTGAAGGACGTTGAGGACCTGGAGGTGTATCCCGACAGCCTCGGTATGACGTTCAGCCGGGCGAGTCAGAGGGCCGCGCTCCTGTGCACCGAGGATCCCACCGCCAAGATGCTCGAGACCTGGGAGGCCTGGGTCATGGCCATGCAGGTGGGGTCGGCGCTCTTCGCCTCGGCGACCGCTCCCGAGGGTTCCACCGTCGAGTGTGTGATCGCTCATGAGGTCCGGACGATCCCCGCCGTGGGGCCCACCCACTTCACGGACGCCGGGACCTGGCTGGACGCCTTCTGGCTGGCGGTCGTCTGCCGGGACCAGGCGCGGATGACCGCGTTGTGCCAGGTGCCGATCGAGACGCTGCGGGCCTCCGGGGCCGTGTTCGAGGAGTACATCTACCACTGGGTGGACGCCCTCCAGACGTACTGGCTGGAACGGCCGGGCCTCGGGGACAAGCTGGTCGCCGCGTTCGACGGGACCGACCCGGACCGGCTGCGGATCGTGGACCGGGAACTGATGCTCAAGGTCCTGTTCCCGCCGCTCAACCTCTTCCACCGGTTCGTCGCCCAGGACCCCGTCAAGTTCAACGAGGCACTCGTCCGCGCGCTCGAACTGCACAAGGAGTACTGGACCGCCGACCCGGAACGCGAGGAGTCCGGCGACGGTGACGTGCCTCTCGCCATCCTCGCGATCACCTGCCTCGCGTACGATGCCGGCCGCCCGATCGACGTCGAGTCCGAGTACCTTCCCGAGCACTTGCTCAAGCGCAGTTGGCTGGGCGAGTTCCCGACGTGAGGGACGTGAGGCAGGTGAACCGGTTTGACCGCTCAGGAATATGACAGTCAGCTTCTCGAGTCCGTTTCCGTGCGGCGGCGGCGGTTGCGGGACGCCTTGTTGTTCGGGGCTCAGCGGCAGCGGCGAGCCGTGGACGAGCGGGTGGGGAAGGTGGTCGCGGGAATGGTCATCGCGGCCGTGTTGTGCGCGGGGTGCGTTGGGTGGTCGTTCGTGTCGCACCGGGTGATCGGGCAGGGCACGAGCCCGTACTCCCCCGGAGTTTCCACGCCTTCCGGCAGTCCTACGAGCCGGTGATAGGTTCGCGAACGTGATGTCTACGGGGGCCATGAGTCGTCAGGCGGCCGGCGGGCCGGCAGTGCTGAGTCGCGTCACCCTCGTCGGTGAGCGGCGACGCGTCGACCTCGTGCTGCCGGCGCAGGAGCCGGTCGGGGTGCTGCTGCCCGAGATCATGCGGTTGCTGGACGACCGCGTGGAGGGCCGGCCCGCGTCGCGTCACCTCGTGACGGTGGACGGCTCCGCGCTCGATCACGACAGCACACTGGAGACGGCGGGCATCCGCGACGGCGCCGTGCTGCGTCTCGTCCGCGCGGAGGACGCTCCGCCCGCCCCCGTCGTGCACGACGTCAGCGACGAGGTGGCGGAAGGTCTCGGCCACCGGTCGGGGCAGTGGGGCCCTGTCGCGCGGCGGATCACCGCGGGGGTCGCGTGCGTGGGCTGGGCGGTCGTGGCCGCCCTGTTCGCACGTGCGCAGTACGACCGTTCCGTCGTCGCCGGTGCGCTGCTCGCCGCCGCCGGTGCGGCCGGGGTGGCCGGCGCGGTCCTGGGGCGGCTGCGCAGGCAGGCGCCGGCGGTGACCCTGCTGTGCGCCGGTGGCGCGCTCGGCGTGCTGGGCGCGTGGAGCCTCGTCGACGTACTCGGCGGGGAATCCGCGGGCGCTCTGCGGCTTGCCGGGGTGGCCGCCGTGAGCGCGCTGGTCCTCGTCCTGCTCGGGCTGTTCACGCCCCTGGGGCGGGGCGGTGTCGTGGGCGCCGCCGCCGTGGCCCTGACCGCCGTCGGCTGGGAGGCCGCCGTCGCCGTGCAGTCCGGCGCCGGGACGGCGGAGCAGCAGGCCCGGGTCGGCGCGGTCCTCGGCGTGGTCTGCGTGGTGGCGCTCGGCGTGCTGCCGCGGCTCGCGCTGATGGCGTCCGGTCTCTCCGGGCTCGACGACCGGCGGGCCGGCGGGGTCTCCGTCAGCCGCTACCAGGTGTCCGCCGCTCTGGCCGCGGCTCATCGCGGGCTGGTGCTCGCCACGATCACCGTGGCCGGGTCGGCTGCCGCGGCCGCCGTCCTGGCGGTGCGGTCCGTCTCCGCGTGGACGGTGTCGCTCGCCGCGGTCGTCGCGGTGGTGCTCGCTCTGCGGGCCCGGGCGTTTCCGCTGATCGCCGAGGTGGTCGCGCTGCTGGCCGCCGCGGCCGGGGTCGCCGTACGGTTGCTGACGGTATGGGCGGAGCGGTCCTCGACGGCTGCTCCGCTGGCCGTGCTCGTCGTGTTGGCGGTCCTGCCGCTGGCCGTGCTCGCCGTGCAGCCGGCCGAGCATGTGCGGGTGCGGTTGCGGCGGTTCGGCGACCTGCTCGAGTCGGTGGGGGTCGTCACGCTGCTTCCGCTGCTCGTCGGCGTGTTCGGTGTGTACGGGCGACTGCTCGACACCTTCGCTTAGGAGGCGCGGCGGCATGACGCAGGGGGACCAGCGGCGGCAGCGGCCGTCGGCGCGCGGCGGCGGTGACTGGCAGCGGGATGTGCTGCGGGAGCTGGGCGGCGCCGTGGGAGGCGGCCGGCCCGACGCGGGTGCGCCGGCCGGTACGGGAGCGGGTGGCGGCCGGGAGGCTGCCTCCGGGCGGCCCGCGGAGCCCGCGCTCCGGCTCGTACACCCCGCGCCCGAGCGCCCCTCGGCCACCGAGGCGGAAGCTGGAGTGGAAACGGGAGCGGGAGCGGACGCCGAAGCGGGAGCGGGAGCGGGAGCGGGAGCGGAAGTCGGCGCCGGGAGCGACGCGTCCGGCCCGCACACACCCGGCCCGCACCTTCCCGGTTCGTCCATACCCGGCTCGCCCGTATCCGGCCCGCACATACCCGGCCCGCACATACCCGGCCCGCCCGTATCCAGCCCGCACCTGTCCGGCCCGGTGCCGCAGCCTTCCGACGAGCCGGGACGGGAGCGGCCCGCGGCGTCCCCGCCGCCCGCGACGCCCGCCGGGCCCGTGCGCGATCCCCGCCTTCCGGCGGCCCCCGCGCCCGAGTCGTCCCCCACCCTCGATCCGCGTCTCCTCCTCGCCCTGGGACGGCCCCTGCACGGCGATTCCGTGACCCGGCGCACGGGGCGGGCGTTTCGCAAACTCACCTCGTCCGTCGCGCAGGACGTCGCCGAACAGACGCGGATCGCGCGCGAGTTGCAGCAGCCCGTGACGACGGGCCGGGTGGTGGCCGTCACCTCCATTCGCGGGGGCGTCGGCAAGTCCACCGTCTCCGCGTTGCTCGGACGCACCCTCAACCACTACCGGCACGACCTGGTGCTGACGATGGAGGCGGACGCCGCGCTGGGCACCCTGCCCGTGCGCATGGGCGCGGAGGCGGTGCGCTGGACGTGCGCCGATCTCGCGCCGATCCTCAACCCGTCCATGCGGCTGACGGACGTGACCGGCTATCTGGTGCCGGTGTCGGACGGCGGCTGGCTGCTGCCCGCGAGCCGGGGCCAGGTCGGCGCGCCGCTCGACATGAGGACGTACCGCAAGGTGACGCTGGCGTTGCGCCGCTACTTCGCCGTGACCGTCGTCGACTGCGAGTCGCTCCCGGGCGAGGTGGCCCGTACGGCCATGGACACCGCGCACGCCCGGGTCGTGGTCGCGCCGATGACGGCGGAGGGCGTCGGCGCGACCCGTCACGTGCTGGACTGGCTGGCGCGGCTGCCGCACTCGGCGCTGGCCTCCACGGTCGTCGCGCTGGTCTGCGGCAGTCCCGACACCGTCCTCGACGACAAGGCGGCCGCCGGGCATCTCCGGGAGACGGGCGTCACCGTCGTCACCGTGCCGTACGACCGTCATCTGGCCGGGGGCGGGCCCATCCGCACCGACCTGCTGGCGCAGACCACGCAGCACGCCGTTCTCCGGCTGGCCGCCGAGGTGATGGGGCGCGCGGTGAGGGTGCGATGAGCACCCGGCCGCCCCGGACCCGCCCGCGCTCGACACGGAGTCGTCCGTACTCGACACGGAGTCGTCCGTACTCGACACGGAGTCGTCCGTACTCGACACGGAGTCGTCCGTAC
>NZ_JBHVYK010000013.1:51489-67019 GCF_042880855.1 Streptomyces sp. NPDC058291 | reverse complement strand
GGTCGTCCCCACTCGACGCGACGTCGCCCGCACCCGCCAGGGCCCGGCCCGCGCCCGCCCCGCCCCTCGTCCGTCACGACCCGCTCCGGAGAACTCCGCCCGTGACCCTGCGCATCGTCCACCGGCCCGCCCGGAGCACCCGTCCGCTCGAATCCGTCCGGCCCCGCACGGTCGAGGCGCCGCCCAACCTGCCCGAGGGGAAGATCGGCAATGCGGCGACCGCGCTGCTGCCGATGGCCGGCGTCATGGGTTCCGTGGTCATGATGACCGTGATCCGCAACAGCCGGTTCGCGGCGCTGGGCGCGGTCGTCCTGGTCTTCGCGCTGCTCGGGGCGGTGGCCCTGTTCCTGTCGCAGCGCGGCAAGGCGCAGCGCACCCGGCGCAGCCAGCGCGAGCGCTACCTGGAGTACCTGGAGGAGTTGCGGGAGGAGATGGGGGCCGCCGAGCGCCAGCTGCGGGATGCCGAGCGGGAGCTCAACCCGTCGCCGGACGCCCTGTACGACCTGGTGCGGGATCCGGCCCGGTTGTGGGAGCGGCGCCGCAAGGACGCCGACTTCCTGCGGGTGCGGGTCGGCCTCGGTGACGTGCCGGTCCAGGAGCCGGTCGTGCAGCAGAGCGGCGCCGGCGGGGTGATGACACCGCCGGACCCGTTCATGCTCAACGAGGCGCGCGCCCTGCAACGCAGGTTCGCGACGGCCGCGGACGTGCCGTTGCCGGTGCCGCTGGACCGCGCCGGGAACGTCAGCGTCGTCGGCGACCGGGAGGGCGTCCTGCGGGTGGCGCGGGCGCTGCTGGTGCAGACGGCGGTGACGCACGCGCCGGACGACGTGGCGCTCGCGCTGGCCGTACCGGGCGAGCGGTCGGCTGAGTGGGAGTGGGCCAAGTGGCTGCCCCATGTGCTGGATCCGCAGGCGCACGACGGCCGGGTGGCGGCCCGCCGTATCGCGCCGGACCTGCGGCAGCTGGCCGACCGGCTGCGCCACGATCTGGGCCGGCGGTCCGCGTACGCGGCGGAGGTGCGGCGCGGTCTGGCCGACCGGGACGCGCTGCGGCTGGCCGGCCGGCTGCTGGTGGTCGTGGACGGCTACGGCGAGCCGGCCGGCGAACTCCCGCGCCCGGACTCGGCGGTCGGGCTGTCCGACATGGGCGTCACCGTGGTGCACCTCCTCCAGGAGCAGGTCCACGAGCCGGACGAGGTGAGCGTCCGCGTCCACGTCGACGGCGACCGGGTGGTCGTCGACGAGCTGCGCGGCTCGGCCGCCGAGGGCGCCGTCGACCCCGTCACGGTCGCCGGCGCGGAGGGCATCGCCCGGCTGCTGGCCCCGCTGCGGCTGTCACCGGAGTCCGCCGCCGAGGGCGATCCCGTCACCGGACCGGTCGACTTCCCCGCGCTCCTCGGCATCGCCGACCCCGCCGAACCGGATCTGTCCACCCTGTGGAGGCCCCGCGGCGAACGTGACTTCCTGCGCGTCCCCATCGGCCTGACGGACCGTCATGAGCCGGTCCTGCTGGACCTGAAGGAGTCCTCCCAGCTCGGCATGGGACCGCACGGGCTGTGCGTGGGCGCGACCGGCTCCGGCAAGAGCGAGTTGTTGCGCACCCTCGTCCTCGCCCTCGCCGCCACCCACCCCCCGGAGGACCTCGCCCTCGTCCTGGTCGACTACAAGGGCGGCGCCACGTTCGCCCCCTTCGCCGAACTGCCCCACGTCGCCGGGATGATCACCAACCTGGAGAACCAGGCCGGTCTCGTCGAACGCGTCCACACCAGCCTGGCCGGCGAGGTCAGGCGCCGCCAGCAGGTGCTCAAGGACGCCGGGAACGTCGCCGACATCGGCCACTACGCGCTGCTGCGCGCGACGGGCAGACCGGACCTCGAACCGCTCCCGCACCTGTTCGTCGTCATCGACGAGTTCGGCGAACTCCTCACCGCCAAACCGGACTTCATCGACCTGTTCCTGTCCATCGGCCGCATCGGCCGCTCCATCGGCGTGCACCTGCTGCTGTCCAGTCAGCGCATCGAGGGCGGCAAGCTCAAGGGCCTGGACACCTACCTGTCGTACCGGCTGGGCCTGCGGACCTTCTCCGCCGACGAGTCCCGCACGGTCCTCGACACCACCGACGCCTTCCATCTGCCGCCTCTGCCGGGGTTCGGCTACCTGAAGGTCGACACCTCCACCTACGAGCGGTTCAAGGCCGGCTACGTCTCCGGCGCGCACCGCGGGCCGGCGGTGCAGGACCGGAGCGCCGACGAACCGCTGGTCCTGCCCTACCCGACGTACGACGCCGCCCAGGAGACCGAGGAGCCCGCGGAGGAGTCCGCCGCCACCCGGCGGGAGACCGGCCCGACCGTGCTGTCCCTCATGGTCGGCCGGTTCGCCGGCGCGGCGCCCGCCGTGCGCCGCATCTGGCTGCCCCCGCTGCCGGACGCCGTCACCCTGGACGCGGCCGCCGGCCCCGTGCGGGTCTCCGAGCGCGGACTGCGTCTGGCGCGCGCCGCGGGCGGCATGCGGGTGCCACTCGGGGTGCTCGACGACCCGGCCCGGCAGTGGCAGGGCCAGTGGGTGCTGGACCTGACCATGGCCGGCGGCCATGTGGCCGTGATCGGCGGCCCGCAGTCCGGCAAGACCACGCTCCTGCGGACCCTCGTGCTGTCCCTGGCGGCCACCCACACCCCCCAGGACGTCGCCGTGTACGGCCTGGACCTGGTCGGCGGCGGCCTCTCGGCGCTGGCCGCCCTGCCGCACGTCGGCGGCGTCGCCGGACGGGCCGACCGCGAGCGCGCGGCCCGTACGGTCGCCGAGGTGCGGACCATGCTCGCCGAGCGCGAGACGGTGTTCCGCGAGCACGGCATCGACTCCGTCGACCAGCTCCGCCGGCTGCGCGCCCAGGGCCGGGTGCCTCGGCTCGGCTCCACGGACGTGGTCCTCGTCGTCGACGGGTTCGGTGCGCTGCGCGACGACTTCGCCGACCTCGACGAGCCGATCGCCGACCTGCTGAAGCGCGGCGGCGGCTACGGCATCCACGTGGTGGCGGGCATGCTGCGCTGGAACGACGTCCGCATCGCCACCCAGTCGATGTTCGGCACACGCGTCGAGCTGCGCCTGAACGATCCCGCCGACTCCTCCGTCGACCGCAGGCTGTCCGAGACCCTCTCGCCCGACGTGCCCGGCCGGGTGCTCACCGACGGCAAGCTGTTCGCGCAGGTCGCCCTGCCCCGCCTCGACGGCTCGCCCACGACCGGCGATCTGGGCCCGGCCCTGGACGAGGCGGCCCGGACCGTGCACGCCACCTGGCCAGGTGAACCCGCCGCCCCGGTGCGGGTGCTGCCCGCCCGGCTGCCGGCGACCCGGCTGCCCTCGCCGGCCGCCGAACCGCGGCGGATACCGGTCGGCCTCGACCAGGACGCCCTCGCCCCCGTGCTGCTCGACCTGTTCGGCGGCGACCAGCACCTGCTGATCCTGGGCGACAACGAGTGCGGCAAGACGAACCTCCTGAAGCTGATCGTCGCCGGTCTCGTCGAGCGGTACTCCGACGAGGAGCTGGTGTTCGGCGTCTTCGACCCGCGCCGCGGGCTGCGCGGCGTCGTCCCCGAGCCGTACCGGGGCGGCTACGCCCACAACGCCACGCTCGCCGCCGCCCTCGCCACGGGCATCGCCGCCGAACTGCAGAAGCGGCTGCCGGAGACCGCCGACCCGGACGCGCCCGAGACCGGCGAACCCTCGTTCCGGGGCCCGCGGATCGTCATCCTCGTCGACGACTACGACATCCTCACCACCGCCGGGCAGCAGCCCCTCGCGCCGTTCCTGCCGTACGTCTCCAGCGCCCAGGACATCGGTCTGCACTTCGTCCTCGCGCGCCGCACCGCCGGGGCGTCCCGCGCGCTGTACGAACCGCTCCTGACCACCCTGCGCGAGACGGGCACGACGGCCCTGGTCATGGCCGGCGACCGCACCGAGGGGCAGCTCTTCCCCGGCCTGTACGCGTCCCAGCAGCCGCCCGGACGCGGCACCCTGGTCCGCCGCGGCCGACGCCACCAGCTCGTCCAGACCGCGCTGACCGGAGCCCACGAGGAGGAGTCGTGACCAAGGACGTCATCGCCCTGACCCCGAGGATGCCGGACACCTGGGCCCTGCTGGCCGGCCTGTACGCGGGTGGGTCCGCGACGCACGTGACGGCCGGGTCCGAGGGCGCGGTGCTGCGGCTGAGCGCCCCGGACGGCAGGCCTCTCGTGTCCGTGGAGGCCCCGCTGCTCGTCCAGGTCCCCGGGGAGGCCGAACGGCTGCTCGGACGGGAGGTGCCCGTGCCGTTCTGGTGGACCGAGGCGCGGGCCTCCGGCGCCGTGCCCGAGGCGGAGCGGCTGGCCGGATCGGTGTGCGGGCGGCTCGCCCTGCTGCTGGGCGGCAGCACCTGGCCCGACCCCGCGGCGGGCACCGAGGTCGTGGACGTGAGCGCGGCCGTCGCACCCGACGACGGGCAGCCGGTCGTGGACGTCCTCACCGACAGCACGGCCGTCGTCCTCGCCGACCGTCCCGTCCTGGCGCTGACCACCTGGCTCTCCGAGGTGCTGCGCGACACCGCGGAGTCCGGCCGCGCCCTGCAGATCGTCACCCCGCCGCACGTCCGGCTCAGCGCCCCGGCCCGCGCCACCCTCCTGCAGGTGCCCAACCGCTGGGTCGTCCAGGACCCCGCGCAGGGCTACTACGACGGACTCTCCGGTGCGGTGCTGCGCTGGCGGGACGGAACGTTCGCACCGGCGCTCGCGGCGGACGGCACGGCCTCGGTCGCCGAGGCGTTCGGCAGGACCTCCCCCAGCGCCGAACGGCAGCTGATCGTGGCGTTCCGCACCACGCTCCCCGCTCAGGAGGACGTCGTCCTGGGCGAAGGCGTGGAGACCGCCTGGCGCGCGCTCACCGGATCGCCGCCGGCCGGCTGGGGCACCGCGGAACCCGTCAACCTGCCGTGGTCGCCGCGCCGGCTGACCGACCTGGCACGCGACCGGGCCCCCGAACCCACCCACCTCATCGTGACCGGAAGCCCGGACCGGCCCGCACTGGCCTGGATCCGGGTCACGCGGACGGCGGAGGGCGTCGAGCAGGACGTGACGCTGACCCTCGGGTACGGGGACGGCGAGGAGCCGCCCCTGGAGGTGATCGCTCCGCTCGCCGAGACCCTCGTCGAGGGACACGGCCTGACGACGATGCTGACCTCGGTCCGCCGGGGCTCCCGCGGCCTCACCACGGCGCCCGTGCTCCAGGCGCCGCCGCTACCGGTCGCCTTCACCCTGGGCGCGCGGGACGTACGCGGCATCGGCCTCACCCACGCCCGCCGCCCGCCCGTCGCGGTGCGCCCCCTCGCCCTGGGCCCGGCCTCCGCCCCGGCCCTGCACTACCCGCTGGGCGACGGGACGGACGCTCGTACCCTCACCGAGCTCCAGCAGCTGGCGGCGCATCTGCGGGCCGGAATGCCGGGGGCGGAGACAGAGACCTGACGGCCGCTTCTGGTACCGAAAACTCGTACCACTACCAGTACCGTTTTCCTGTACCGGCACTCAGGAGGAGCTCACCATGTCGATCAGTGCCAGCGAGGCGAGAAAGACCCTGTTCCCCCTGATCGAGCAGGTCAACAACGACCACACCGTCGTAGAGATCACCTCCCGGTCCGGCGACGCGGTGCTGATGTCCGCCGACGACTACCGGTCATGGCAGGAAACCGTGTACCTCCTGCGTTCTCCCGCCAACGCGGCGCGTCTGATGAGGTCGGTGGCGGCCTACCGGGCCGGAGCGGAAACCGTCGAGAAGACCATGGACGACTTGTACGCCGCGGTGGACGGTGAGGAGTGAGGAACGTCCGCTTCACCCCCGACGGATGGGACGACTTCGTCTACTGGGCGACGACCGATCCGAAGATGTGCCGCCGCCTGGCGAAGGTGATCGACGACTGCCGACGCCATCCCTTTGCCGGGATCGGGAAACCGGAGCCCCTGAGGGGCGAGCTGTCCGGGTTCTGGTCCCGCCGGAACAACGACGAACACCGCCTGGTGTACGCGGTGGAGGACCAGGCCGTCGTGGTCCTCAAGGCCCGCCACCACTACGGCTGAGCACCGATCGACGACCGCCGACGACCGCCGACTGCCGCTCCTCGGCGAACAGCGGAGCGAACGAAACGGGCCGACGGCACATGCCGGACGCATCAAACACATCCCCGGCGCATTGCATCACTTGTAATGAACCGTGCAGGTCAAACGGGTGACGCGGGCAAATCGCCCCCCATGATGTGGTCGTTCACCACCCCTCCCACAAGGAGCACGACCATGTCGGAGACAGCCGAGCCCAACGTCGGCGCCTTCACCCTCGGCGCCGCGGTCACCGTCGAACCCCCCACCCCGGTGGAGGTCCCGGACCACGAGGACTGGACCCTGCCGAACGGCTTCGCCTGGATCTTCCGGGGCGAGGGCAACACCACCCCCGGCAGTCTCGTCCGTCCCGTGATCATGGCCGACGGTTTCAACCTCGGCCGCAGCGAGCTCGACAAGCTGTACCAGGGCCTGGAGAGCGGCTTCCCCTTCGTCAGCGAGCTGCGCGGCCGCGGCAGAGACGTCGTCCTGCTCGGGTTCGAGGAGCGCAGCGCGTCGATCCTGGACAACGCGCAGGCCGCCGAGGCAGCCATCGTCGAGGCCATCGCCCGCCGGCGGGGCAACGCCCCGCTGGTCGTCGGCGGGTTCAGCATGGGTGGCATCGTCACCCGGTACGCGCTGGCCAAGATGGAGTCCCAGGGGAACCGCCCCCACGAGACCGAGCTGTACTTCTCTTACGACAGCCCCCACCGGGGCGCGTCCATCCCCGTCGGCGTGCAGGCGTTCTCGTACTTCATCCCGGTCGCGAACGACTTCGCGAAGCAGATGAACAGCCCGGCGGCCCGCCAGATGCTCTGGCGGCACTACGACAAGGACACCGGGAAGATCGGGGTCGCCAAGGAGCGCACGGAGTTCCTCGACGCGCTGGCAGAGGTCGGCTGGTGGCCGAGCGAGCCGCGGAAGATCGCCGTCGCCAACGGCCGCGCCGACGGGGTCGGCCTCCCGGACGTCACACCCGGGGCCATCGCGCTGCGCATCGCCCAGATCTACCCGGGCACCACCTTCTACACCCAGGCCCAGGGCGACGACGTGACGGTCGCCTACCTGAACCGTCGGTTCCCCGCGGCCGAGAAGACCATCACCACCGACGGCTTCCCGGAGCTGGACGGCGCGCCCGGCGGCACCCTGCACACGTACAAGATCCTCGCCGACGCGATGGAGAAGCTCGGCGGCACGGTGGATCTGCGGCACGAGGAGGTGTGCTTCGTGCCGTCGGTGAGCGCGGTCGCCATCCGCGACATCGACACGCAGGACGCGTTGTACGCGAAGATCACCGAAATGTCCCCGGAAGAGAGCGAGCTGGACGACTTCGTCTGTTCGTCGACGACCACGCCGCACACCGGGATCACCCCGCAGCTGTGCGAGTGGCTGCTGGGCCAGCTCTCCAGCTGACCCGCGGCGTCCCGCCCAGGCGCCACCGGGGCCGCCCATCCGCTCACACCTGGCGGAGGGCAGCCCCTTCGCCGCTCCCGTATCCGGCGGTCCTAGGCAGGCGGCGCGGGCGCCTCGGGGGCGGGCGGCAGGGGGTCGGAGACGAACGATCCCCGGGCTCGTACGGTCACCACGAGCCCCCTGTCCCGAAGGATGTCCAGAGCGCGGCGGACGGTGCCGGGACCGACTTTGTGCTCATGGGTCATGGTCAGTTCGCCCGGCAGTCGCGTGCCCGGCGGGTACTCACCGGAACGGATCTTCCGTTCGATGATCGCGGCGAGCTGTTCATAGACGTACTGCGGCGAATCGGGGCTGATCTTGTCCACCCGCTGACCGTATGCCGCTACCTTCCACCGCGCATTACTTAGTACTACTACCAACTACTACCTACCACTACCGCCGTTGAGCTAGGCTCCTGAGGACAAAGACGCCCCGGCGGGAAGGGTGAGAGCTTCCGTGCCGGGGCTGAGCCGACTGAACAGGAGTCGACCTATGCGCAGCCTACTGGCCGCGATCCTGAGCCTCTTCCTGCCGCCTCGCGGAGCGCACCGCGCACTCGGGCCCTCGCCGTTCCCGGCCGTTCCCCCGCAGCCACGGGCCCGCGCGACCGGGACGCGTCCGGCCCCCGCGGACGTGATCCTCGCCGACGGGCTGCCGCTGGTCAGGCCGTACCTCGCCGTCTGGGAAGGCGAACGCGACGCCCTGGACCGCAGGCGCCTCCAGCGGGAGCGGCGGCGCGCGGCGGTCCTCGCCGCCCTGGGCCAGGACCACGTCCCGGCGGAGGTCGCCGCATGAGCGCCAGGCGGTTCCGCAGCGTCGGCGTCGACCCCGCCACCGGCAAGGAGGCGTTCGTGCTCGCGCGCCCCGGCGGCGTGCTGGAGGAACTCGCCGACGCGCACGCCCTCAAGGCCGCCGCCGTCCTGGTGACGGTCGTCGGGGCCGTGCTGGAGGCCGGCAGGTCGTCGGACGCCGAACTCGCCGCCTTCGTACCGTCGCTGCACGCGGCGCTCGAGGAATGCGTCGGCATCATGGCGGCGGACAGGGAGCGCTCGGCATAACGCGCGGGCGCGTCAGTAGCTGAGGCCCCGAAAGTGCAGGAACGCGGAACGCAGTTCGGCGTCGAGGAGGAGGTCGAGGATCTCCTCCTCTCCCGCGAACAGGGCATCGGCCGCCGGATGGCCGGACTGATGGAACATGGCGACCAGTACATCGATGAGGGGACGGTTCCAGGTGACCCGGACGATCTCCGTCGCCTTGTCACGCTGCCCCTTGTCCATGGCCGTGCGCCACAGCTCGATGGAGTGTCTGGCTGTCGCGTAGGCGTCCCTGCGTCCCTCCACCAGAACCGCTCTCGCGTTCAGGCCGAACACCTCGATACAGGCCTCCCCCCGGTCGGTCAGGCCCCGATACGTTCCGAGCGGGAGCACCAGCCGCAGGTGGTCCAACGGGTCCTCGGCTGACGGGTCGACGAGCAGCGGGCTGCCGTCGGCCGCGGCGGGAAAGAGGTCCCGCTTCTGATTGCTGTTGCAGAACGAGCAGGCGAGCAGATGGTTCAGCCAGTCGAAGGTACGCAGCGGAGCGAGACTCTTCGGCTCGAAGTGGTCGATGTCGGTGCCCTGGCTGTCACCGCAGTACATGCAGCGTTCGCGGCCGGGTGCCATCTCCGCGAGCCCCGCGACGAGTGCGGGGCGGACCTGTCGGCGATTCGCCCAGAGTTCCTTCGCCCTGTCCTTGCGTTCCTTCTCCGTGGCCTGTTGCCGGATTTCGGCGGTGTAGTCCGCCAGTCGTTCCGTCGTGACCGCCGGCAGGAGGGCACGCCGCAGGCGGATCACTCCGCGTCATCCTTCGCGCCCTCGGCGATCTCCTCCGCCAGTCGGTGGAGGTGGGCCGACACCTCGTCCACGCGGGCCGACGGCGAACTCGCGAGCCGCGCCTTCAGTTCCTTGTAGCGCGCGAGCGACTCGGAGGACGTGGTCCCGTCGTAGATCTGTGCCTCCAGGTCCACGAACTCGGCCCTGGCCCGTTCGGCCCGCTCCGAGTACGGGGTGTCCAGGCCGAACAGGTCCGAGAGGACCGCGTCGTCGCCGCTGCCGTACACCACCCGGTCGTACAGGTCCTGGTCGATGACCTCGGGTGGGAGTGCCTCGTCCACGCCGGGCAGCCTGATCAGACCGCCGGGATCCGCGGCCTGGCAGATGTAGGGGCTGTGCGTGGTGACGATGAACTGGATGCGAGGGAAGTGGGAGGTCAGCCACGGGCCGATACGGCGCTGCCAGGAGACGTGCAGATGGGCGTCGATCTCGTCGATGATGACGACACCGGGCGTCATCAGACGCGTCGGACCGTCTCCGACCTCCGCTAGGTTGGACTCCCACAGGTCGGCGCCGAACGCGTCGTGCAACTGTTTGAGGATGTCGACGACCAGAGCGGCCACGGTACGGAATCCGTCGCTCATCTCCCGCATCGGGAAACGGCTGCCGTGCCGCTCCACCCACAGTCCGTCGGAGTCCACGTCGACGATCCGGTATCCGTCCGGCAGCAGTCCGTCTCCGAGGAGTGCCAGTGCGAACCGCTTCAACCTGGCTGCGCCCGGGCGGCGTTCCAGTGCCCGCAGATGCTGCTCGATCAGCCAGGCAACGCCTTCGGCGAGCGAGGCGTCCTCGTGGAAGAGGCTCGCATGCCTGGCCACCGGCCCGGACGTCAGCATCAGCCGCTGCACCTCGCCGGAACCACCGGCCATCCGCCGGAACGGTCCGTAGGCCGCACTGAACCAGCCCGCAGGGTTGTCCGCCCACGGACCACGACGGGCGATGCTGGTCTGAGCCTTGGTGTGCCTGATCTCCTGCAGACCGGGAAGGACGCCTCTGCGAACGGGAACCTTGCCGGCCGACCCGTCTCGGGGCGTGGTCCAGCGGAGTCCGGCCCGGACCGCACCGGCAGGCGGACGGCCCTGCGAGAAACGGTCGTGGCTCGCGTCCCGGACGATCTCGACCTCGACCTCCCCCGCGGTGCTGTGCTCGGTCACCCAGTTCTCGAAGCCCGGCACCAGACCTCGTGCCACCGCGGGACCACTGAGCGCCAGCGCCATGGCCCGCAACAACGTCGTCTTGCCCGAGCCATTGCGACCGGCGAGGACCGTCCACCCGGCGTGGCTGCCGTCGGGGCGGGTCAGAGTGAGGTCCACCTCGCGGGGACCGTGGAAGGACTTGATGTCCTTCACGATGATCCGGCTGACGTACATGGGCGTCGGCATCCGTTCGTTCGGGTGTCGCGCCTGATCCTACGGCCGCGGCCCGCCCGCCGGTGGCGGAGGCGGCCGGGCCGCGGTGCCGTCAGGCTGCCGTGTGCGTCAGGCTGCCGTGTGCGTCACGAAGCGTTGCGCGGTCTCGGCGAGCACCTCCCTGCCGTCCCTCGCCCACAGCGCATCGTTGAACAGCTCGACCTCGATCGCGCCCGCGTACCCGGCCGCCTCCACGTAGCCCTGCCACTCGCGCATGTCGATCGCGCCGTCGCCGATCTGGCCGCGGCCGTTGAGGACGCCCTCGGGCAGCGGCGTCGTCCAGTCGGCGAGCTGGAAGGTGTGGATGCGGCCGCCCGCGCCCGCCCGGGCGATCTGGGCGGGCGCCTGGTCGTCCCACCAGATGTGGTACGTGTCGACCGTGACGCCGACCTGGTGGGCCGGGAAGCGCTCGGCCAGGTCGAGGGCCTGGGCGAGCGTGGAGACCACGCAGCGGTCGGCCGCGTACATCGGGTGCAGGGGCTCGATGGCGAGCTTCACCCCGTGCTCCTCGGCGTACGGGCCCAGTTCGGCGAGGGCGTCCGCGATGCGTTCTCGGGCGCCGTGCAGGTCCCTGGAGCCGGCGGGCAGGCCGCCGGAGACCAGGACCAGCACCTCGGTGCCGAGGGCGGCCGCCTCGTCGACCGCGCGGCGGTTGTCGGCCAGGGCCGCCGCCCGCTCGGCGGGGTCGATCGCGGTGAGGAAGCCGCCCCGGCACAGGGTCGTCACCGTCAGGCCCGCGTCGCGGACCAGCTTCGCGGTGGCCTCCACGCCGTACGTCTGCACGGGCTCACGCCACAGGCCGACGTTCGTCACGCCCAGGTCACCGCAGGCGTCGGCCAGTTCGGGAAGCGACAGCTGCTTCACCGTCATCTGGTTGACGGAGAAGCGGGTGAGGGGGCCGGTCACTGGGTCACTCCGTACAGGGCGAGCAGGGTCTTCATCCGTTCCTCGGCCAGCTTGGGGTCGGGGAACAGACCCAGGCCGTCGGCGAGTTCGTAGGCGCGGGCGAAGTGCGGGAGGGAGCGGGCCGACTGCAGGCCGCCGACCATCGTGAAGTGCGACTGGTGGCCGGCCAGCCAGGCCAGGAAGACCACGCCCGTCTTGTAGAAGCGGGTGGGGGTCTGGAAGAGGTGGCGGGAGAGCTCGACCGTGGGGTCCAGCAGCTCCCGGAAGCCGGTCACGTTCCCCGTGTCGAGGACGCGGACCGCCTCCGCCGCCAGCGGTCCCAGCGGGTCGAAGATGCCGAGCAGGGCATGGCTGAAACCCTGCTCGTCGCCCGCGATCAGCTCGGGGTAGTTGAAGTCGTCGCCGGTGTAGCAGCGCACGCCCTGCGGCAGCCTGCGCCGGATGTCGATCTCGCGCCGGGCGTCCAGCAGCGAGACCTTGATGCCCTCCACCTTGTCGGGGTGGGCGGCGATGACGTCGAGGAAGGTGCCGGTGGCCGTGTCCAGGCCGGCGGAGCCCCAGTAGCCCTCCAGCGCCGGGTCGAACATCGGGCCCAGCCAGTGCAGGATCACCGGCTCGGCGGACTGGCGCAGCAGATGGCCGTAGACGTCCAGGTAGTCCTCTGGGCCCGAGGCGGCGGCCGCCAGAGCGCGGGAAGCCATCAGGATGGCCTGGGCGCCCGATTCCTCCACGAGGGCGAGCTGCTCCTCGTAGGCCGCGCGGACCTCGGCGAGCGTGCCGCCGGCGGTGAGCTGGTCGGTGCCGACGCCGCAGGCGATGCGGCCGCCGACCGCCTTCGCCTCGGCGGCGGAGCGGCGGATCAGCTCGGCCGCGCCCGCCCAGTCCAGGCCCATGCCGCGCTGGGCGGTGTCCATCGCCTCGGCGACGCCCAGTCCGTGGGACCACAGGTGGCGGCGGAAGGCGAGGGTGGCGTCCCAGTCGACGGCGGCGGGCGCGTCGGGCGAGCCGTCCGCGAAGGGGTCGGCGACGACGTGCGCGGCCGAGTAGACCGTCCGGGAGGTGAAGGGCGCGCCGGTGGTGGGGGCGAAGGGCTCGGTGCGGGGCTCGTAGGTCCGCAGGCCGCCGCCGGCGGCGGGCAGTCGCAGGGTCACAGCGTGACCTCCGGGACGTCGAGACGGCGGCCCTCGGCGGAGGACCTCAGGCCCAGTTCGGCGAGCTGGACGCCGCGGGCGCCGGCCAGCAGGTCCCAGTGGTAGGGGGCGTCGGCGTACACGTGCTTGAGGAAGAGCTCCCACTGGGCCTTGAAGCCGTTGTCGTACTCGCCGTTGTCGGGGACCTCCTGCCACTGGTCGCGGAAGACCTCGGTGGCGGGGATGTCCGGGTTCCACACCGGCTTGGGGGTCGCGCTGCGGTGCTGGACGCGGCAGTTGCGCAGGCCGGCGACCGCCGAGCCTTCCGTGCCGTCGACCTGGAACTCCACGAGCTCGTCGCGGTTGACGCGCACGGCCCAGGAGGAGTTGATCTGGGCGATGGCGCCGCCGTCGAGTTCGAAGACGCCGTAGGCGGCGTCGTCGGCGGTGGCGTCGTAGGGCTTGCCGTTCTCGTCCCAGCGCTGCGGGATGTGGGTGGTGGCGATGGCCTGGACGGACTTCACCCGGCCGAACAGCTCGTGCAGGACGTACTCCCAGTGCGGGAACATGTCGACGACGATGCCGCCGCCGTCCTCCGCGCGGTAGTTCCACGACGGACGCTGGGCGGCCTGCCAGTCGCCCTCGAAGACCCAGTATCCGAACTCGCCGCGCACGGACAGGATCCGGCCGAAGAAGCCGCCGTCGATGAGGCGCTTGAGCTTCAGCAGCCCCGGCAGGAACAGCTTGTCCTGGACGACGCCGTGCTTGACGCCCGCGGCGGTGGCGAGGCGGGCCAGCTCCAGGGCGCCGTCGAGGCCGGTGGCGGTGGGCTTCTCCGTGTAGACGTGCTTGCCGGCGGCGACCGCCTTCCTGATCGCCTCCTCCCGGGCGGAGGTGACCTGGGCGTCGAAGTAGATCTCGACGGTCGGGTCGGCGAGGACCGCGTCGAGGTCGGTGGAGACGTTCCGCGCGTCCAGGCCGTGCTGCTCGGCGAGCGCCTTGAGGGCGTGCTCGCGGCGGCCGACGAGGACGGGTTCCGGCCACAGCACGGTGCCGTCGCCGAGGTCGAGGCCGCCCTGTTCGCGGAGGGCCAGGATGGAGCGGACGAGGTGCTGGCGGTAACCCATGCGCCCGGTCACGCCGTTCATGGCGATCCGCACCGTCTTGCGTGTCACGTCGATCCCTTCGTAGGCGTCGTGCGCAGCGTGTCTGCGCGTTTCGTACGCGTTGTGCGCGCCGCGTACGCCTCTTCCTGATCAGCGTGACAGCAAGCGCTTTCTATACAGGAAGAAGCTAGCCTCTGACCCGTGGTCCGGACAAGACCGTGTCCATCCCGAGTTGTTCGAGGGGGCGAACAACGGGGCTCCTGGGCCGTAAGGTCGGCTCGACACGCCCGGAACCGCGCCTGCGAAGGCCGCAGTCCCCCAGGGCGTACGACGACGTACGACGAGATGTGTGACCGGAGGACGACGAGATGACGGTGACCCTGGCGGACGTGGCGGCCCGCGCGCAGGTCTCGCCCGCGACGGTGTCGCGCGTGCTGAACGGGAACTACCCCGTCGCCGCTACCACCAGGGAGCGGGTGCTGCGGGCGGTCGACGAGCTGGACTACGTGCTCAACGGGCCGGCGAGCGCGCTGGCCGCGGCCACCTCCGACCTGGTCGGCATTCTGGTGAACGACATCGCCGACCCGTTCTTCGGGATCATGGCGAGCGCGATCCAGTCGGAGATCGGGGGGCCGGGCGGCCGGGCCGGCGGCGAACGCCTCGCGGTGGTCTGCAACACCGGGGGGTCGCCGGAGCGCGAGCTGACCTACCTGACGCTGCTGCAACGGCAGCGGGCGGCGGCCGTGGTGCTCACCGGCGGGGCCGTCGAGGACGAGCCGCACGCGTCGGCGGTGGCGGCGAAGCTGCGCAGGCTGGGCGAGGCGGGCACCCGCGTGGTGCTGTGCGGCCGGCCGCCGGCGCCGGAGACCTCGGCCATAGCCCTGACGTTCGACAACCGCGGAGGCGGCCGGGAGCTGACCGACCACCTGATCGGGCTCGGGCACCGGCGGCTCGGCTACATCGCGGGCCCCGAGGAGCGCACGACCACCCGGCACCGACTGGAGGGCCACCGGGCCGCGCTCGCCGCGGCCGGCATCGAGGAGGACCCGCGCTGGACCGTCCACGGACGCTACGACCGGCGGGCCGGCTACGAGGCGACGCTGGAACTGCTGCGCCGCGACCCGTCCCTGACGGCGGTCGTCGCCGCCAACGACTCCGTCGCGCTCGGGGCCTGCGCGGCGCTGCGGGAGTCGGGGCTGCGGATCCCGGAGGACGTGTCGGTGGCGGGCTTCGACGACCTGCCCTTCAGCATCGACGTCGTGCCCGCCCTGACGACGGTGCGGCTGCCGCTGGCGGAGGCCGGGGCCCGGGCGGGCCGCATCGCCATGGGCCGCGAGGAGCCGCCGCCCGGCGGGATCGCCACGATCCGGGGCGAGTTGATGGTCCGCGGCTCGTCCGGGACCCCACGGAGCTGACGGCGCGGAGGCACCCCCCGGAGCGCCGGGTGGCTACGGCCGGGAGCGGCGCGGGCAGGACTCGCCGCCTCAGCCGGGACGCCACGGAGCTGACGACGCGGGGGCACCCCTGAGCGCCGGGCGGCTGCG
>NZ_JBHVYK010000013.1:46058-51391 GCF_042880855.1 Streptomyces sp. NPDC058291 | reverse complement strand
CCTCACCCGGGACGCCACGGAGCTGACGACGCGGGGGCACCCCTGAGCGCCGGGCGACTGCGGACGGGACCGGCGCGGGCAGGACTCGCCGCCGTACGCGCCGGTAGGACACGGGCGCAGTCGTCCCGCCTGCACTGGACCCGCACGCCGCGTCCGGGTGAGAGTGGGGGCATGAAGTTCGCCTTTTCCACTCTCGGTGTCCCCGGTCTGCCCGTTTCCGACGTGCTGCGGCTCGCGGTCGCGCACGGCTACCACGGCGTGGAGTTGCGCGCCCATCCCGAGGAGCCGGTCCACCCCGGACTGAGTCCGGACGAACGGACCGGCGTCGCCGCCGAGTTCAAGGCGGCCGGCGTCGAGATCCTCGGCGTCGCCGGATACGCGCGGGTCGCCGCGCCCGGTGACGACGAGCCCGTGCTCGACGAGATCCGCGGTCTCGTCGGTCTCGCCCGCGATCTCGGCGCGCCCTTCGTCCGCGTCTTCCCCGGCGGAGCCGACGACCGGAGCGACGAGGAGGCCGACGCCGTGGCGGCCCGACGGCTCGGGACCGCCGCCGAGCACGCCGCCGACTTCGGGGTGCGCATCCTGCTGGAGACCCACGACTCGCACCGCACCGGCGCGGACGTCATCCGGATCATCGGTCCCGTCGGACACCGTCAGGTCGGCGCGCTGTGGGACGTCATGCACACCTGGCTGGGCGGCGAGCAGCCGCAGGACACGTACGCGGCGCTCGCGCCCTTCCTCGGGTACGTACAGGTCAAGGACATCGCCTCGGCCGAGGACACCGCTCCGCTGGCGCTGGGCGCCGGGGTGCTCCCGCTCGCGGAGTGCGTCGAGGTCCTGACCCGGAACGGCTGGGACGGCTGGCTGTGCTGGGAGTACGAGAAGCGCTGGTACGAGGCCGCCGAGCCGCTGGAGGGGCTCCTGGACGGCGGACGCGAGCATCTGGGACGCCTGCTCAACGACTCGGCGTGAGCCGGGGCGGCCGCGCCGCGTGACCGTGCGAGGAGCTCGGGCCCTGGCCTTCGGGCCCCGGGCTCCGTCTGCCTCCCCTCCCCGTCGGATCAGGCCGGGTGGGGGAGGTAGCGGGTCACGCGTCGGGTCAGGCGGCGTTCGCAGTCCGGCCAGTCCTCCGCCGTGACGGAGAAGATCGCGGAGTCGCGCAGCCGGTCGTCCTCGCCCGGCGCCCAGGAGCGGGACCAGTTGCGCAGGACGCCCTCGAAGCGGGCGCCGACGCTTTCGATCGCCGCGCGGGAGCGGCTGTTGCGGGCGTCCGTCTTCAGGTCGACCCGGGAGACGCCCCACTGCGCGAACGCGTGCCGGAAGAGCAGGAGTTTCGCCTCGGCGTTGACGCCGGTGCCCTGGGCGGAGCGGGCGAGCCAGGTGAAGCCGACCTCGACGGCGTCGAGGCGGTCGTCGGAGCGCCAGGAGCGCGGTTCCCAGTACGAGGTCGCGCCGACCGCCCTGCCGGAGGCGAGGGAGATCTGCGCGTAGGGCGCGAGCCGGCCCGTCGCCGCGCGGGCGAGCTGGGCGTCGAGGTAGTCGTCGATCTCGTGGGCCCTGGGCACCCAGGTGAAGGCGTACGTCTTCCGGTCCTCCTCCGCCGCCGCGGCCAGCTCGGCGGCGTGCCGGCGCTCCAGCGGCTCCAGGCGCACCAGCGCGCCCTCCAGTACCGGTCCCTCCAGCATGAAGCTCACCCGACGTCGTCCTCTCCTGGCCGCACGGTCAGCCGCGCAGGTGCGCGAACGCCTCGTGGAAACCGGGGAAAGTCTTGCGGACGCAGCCGGGATCGTCGAACGAGATTCCGGGGACGCGCAGTCCGGTCACCGCGAAGGACATGACGATGCGGTGGTCGCCGTAGGTCTTGACGTCCGCGCCGGCCGGGGCGGCGCCGGGCCGGATCTCGATCCAGTCCGGGCCGGTGGCCACCTGCACGCCCATCCGCCGGAGGTTCTCCGCGCAGGCCTCCAGCCGGTCGCACTCCTTCACCCGGGTGTTCGCCACGTCCTCGATGCGCACGGGTCCGGAGGCGAAGGGGGCGATCGCGGCGAGGGTCGGCATGGTGTCCGAGATGTCCCGCATGTTGACCGTGAGGCCGCGGAGTTCGCCGGTGCCGGCCACCGTCGTGCGGTCGGCCTTCACGTCCACCCGGGCGCCCATCCGGCGCAGGACGTCCACGAAGCCCAGGTCGCCCTGGAGCGCGCCCGCGCCGAGGCCCGGCACGGTCACCTCGCCGCCGGTGAGCGCGGCCGCCGCGAAGAAGTAGCTCGCGGTCGACGCGTCGGGCTCGATGGCGTACGTGGTCGCCCGGTAGCCGCCCGGCGGGACGACGTAGGCGTTCCCCTCGCGGCCCACCTCCGCCCCGAACGCCCGCATCATCGCGATCGTGATGTCCACGTACGGCGCGGAGACCAGGTCCGTGACCGTGACGCGCAGGCCGGTGCGGGTGAGCGGGCCCAGCAACAGCAGGGCGGTCAGGTACTGGGAGGACTGGCCGGCGTCCAGCACGACCTCCCCGCCCTCGACGCCCGCCGCCCGCACGGTGAGCGGGTGGTGGCCCTCCGCCTCCTCGTGCCGCAGGTCCACGCCCAGGTCGCGCAGGGCGCGGGTGAGCGGGAGGAGGGGGCGGCGCCGCATCTGGGGCGAGGCGTCGAAGCGGTAGACGCCGTGACCGGCGGCGACGAGGGCCGGCAGGAAGCGCGCGGTGGTCGCGCCGTCCCGGCAGTACACGTCGGCCTCTGCGAGCGCGGGTCCCTGCGGGCGGCCGTCGATCTGCCAGGCGTCCGGTGTCCGTCCGACGCGGTAGCCGAGCCGGGTCAGGCCCTCGGCGAACCCCTCGGTGTCGTCCGAGCGAAGGGGCCGCTGCAGGGTGGTGACTCCGTCGGCGGCCGCGGCCAGGAAGAGGGCGCGGGCGGTGAGGGACTTCGAACCGGGGATGTCGACGAGGGCCATGCCCCTCATGATCCCGCGCCGGTCCGCCCCGCTGCCGGTACGTCCACGGGATGGACGGGTGAAGGGGCCGTTCCCACCGGGTGAACGGCAGGCCCGGCGGCGGCCGGCGCGGGCCGCCGGCCGGCCTTCCCCGCCGGCGCCAGGGAGGTCAGCGCCACCCCGCCCACCAGCAGCGCGGCGGCGCACCAGCGCGGGCCGCTCACCGACTCCCCGAGGAACACGGCGGCCGACGTCATGCCGAAGACCGGGACCAGGAGGGAGAAGGGCGCCACGGTGGACGCCGGGTGGCGGTGCAGCAGCCAGCCCCAGGCGCCGAACCCGAAGACGGTCGTCACCCAGGCGACGTAGACGACCGTGCCGGCGCCCTGCCAGTCCAGGTCGCGCAGGGCGGCCAGGTCCCGGGCCGGACCCTCGGTCAGCAGGGAGAGACCGAGCAGCGGCAGGACCGGGACGGTGCTCACCCACACCATGAAGTTCAGCGCGTCCGGCGGGGAGGCCTTGCGGGTGAGCACGTTGGACGCGCCCCAGCAGGCCGCCGCCGCGATGACCAGGGCGAACGCGCCGAGCGGGCCCGAGGCGCCCTCGTCCGCGGCCGCCACGCCGATGCCGGCCAGGGCGACGCCCATGCCCAGCAGACGGACCCGGGTCGGGCGCTCGTCGAGCACGGCGAAGGCGATGCCGGCGGTGAACACCGACTGTATCTGCAGGACCAGCGAGGACAGGCCGGCCGGCATGCCCGCGTCCATGCCGACGAACAGCAGCCCGAACTTCGCCACGCCCAGCACGAGTCCCACCGCCAGGATCCACTTCCAGGCCACTTTCGGACGGCCCACCAGGAACACCGCGGGCAGCGCCGCCACCAGGAAGCGCAGGGCGGAGAAGAGCAGCGGCGGGAAGTGGCCGAGGCCGATCTCGATGACGGTGAAGTTGACGCCCCAGACGGCGGCGACGAGGACGGCGAGGGCGAGGTGAGCGGGTCGCATGCGTCGAGGATCGCCCGGCCGGACCGTGAAGCACCAGCGATGATTGCTGCATGGTTGGATGAAGCAACGCTGATCTGTCGCCGAGTTCCAGGAGCCTGCCGTGCTCGATCTCCAGCGCCTGCGCGCCCTGCACGCCGTCTCGGTGCACGGAACGGTCGGGGCCGCGGCCGCCGCGCTCGGCTACACCCCGTCGGCGGTCTCCCAGCAGCTCGCCAAGCTGGAGCGGGAGACCAGGACCGTGCTGCTGGAGCGGGAGGGGCGCGGTGTCCGGCTCACCGACGAGGCGCTGCAACTCGTCGCCGCGGCCAAGGAGTTGCTGGCGATCGTGGAGCGCACCGAGACCGAGCTGGAGGAGCGGCGCGGGGTGCCGGCCGGGCGGCTGAGCATCGCCGCGTTCGCCTCGGCGGCGCGCGGGCTGCTGCCCCGCGTCCTCGCCGACCTGGCCCGCAGGCATCCCGCCCTGGACGCCCGGCTCACCGAGGTCGACCCGCATCTGTCGGTGGACCTGGTCGCGAAGGGGGCCGTGGACCTCGCCGTCGCGCACGACTGGGACATCGCGCCGCTGCCCGCACCGGCCGGCGTCGAGCAGGCGGTGATCGGGGACGACGCGTGCGACCTGCTGGTCCCCGAGGGGCATCCCTTCGCCGGGCGCAGCGGGGTGCGGCGCGAGGAACTGGGCGGCGAGCGATGGATCTGCCAGCCGCCGGGCCGGATCTGTCACGACTGGCTGGTGCGCACGCTGCGCGCGGCGGGGCACGAGCCCGACCTCGTCCACACGGCCGAGGAGAACCCCACCCTGGTCGCCCTGGTCGCCGCCGGCCTGGGCGTCGCCCTCATCCCGCGGCTCGGTCGGGGCCCGCTGCCGCCGGGCGTGGTGGAGGTGCCGCTCGATCCGACGCCCGTACGGCGGCTGTACGCGCTGTGGCGGACGGGTGCGGCGCGGCGACCGGCGATCGCCGAGACGGTGCGGGTGCTGCGCGAAGAATGGCCCCAGGCGTCGGCCCGCCGGCCGTGATCGCCGGGGCCGTCATGGGGGCCGCGAGACTCCCACCGCGGCCCGACTGTGAGTCCCGCCCCGGAGACTCCCGCCCCGGAGACCCCTGCGGCAGCCCGCGGCCGGGACAAGACGGCGGCCGGGAAGGGCGGGACGGCCGGAGAGGGCGGTCAGGGCAAGACCGACGGGACGGCCGCGAAGTGCCGGCCCACTGGAGAAGGCGGGACCCGCGGAGAGGGCGGGCAAGGCAAGACCGACGGGACGGCCGGAGAGGGCGGTTAGGGGAAAGCCGACGGGACGGCCGCGAAGTGCGGAATCACTGGAGAAGGCGGGACCGGCGAAGAGGGCGCTCAGGGCAAGACCGACGGGACGGCCGCGAAGTGCCGGCCCACTGGAGAAGGCGGGAC
>NZ_JBHVYK010000013.1:17063-45960 GCF_042880855.1 Streptomyces sp. NPDC058291 | reverse complement strand
ACCGGCGAAGAGGGCGGTCAGGGCAAGGCCGACGGGACGGGTGGGACGGAATCGCGCGGGGGTGGGTTCCCGGCGGGAGCCCTCGCGGTGAGGTGCCGGTGTCGCGGGCGGCGGGCGGCGGCCCGCCCTCTCCGCCGCCCGGCGGCCGGCCGTCGGGCCGTCCCCGGCGCGCCCCGTCCAATGCGCCGACGGCGGCGCCGCCACAGGTAGCGTGCGCCACCGGCCCCCCACCGAAGGAGCGCACATGCCCTCCAGACGCACCGTCCTCGCCGTCACCGCCGGCGTCACCGCCGCCCTCGCCGCGGGCGGCACGGCCCGCGCGGACGACCGCCGGCCCGAAGCCCTGCTGTCCCGTATGACCCTGCGGGAGAAGGTCGGCCAGGTCTTCGTCTCGCGGGTCCACGGCCACTCGGCGACCGCGCCCGACCCGGCCGACGCCGCCGCCAACCTCGCCGACTTCGGCGTGCGCACGGCCGCCGAACTGCTCGCGCGCTACCGGCTCGGCGGGATCGTCTACTTCGCGTGGGCGCACAACACCCGCGACCCGCGGCAGATCGCGGAGCTCTCCGACGGGCTCCAGCGGGCCTCGCTCGGGCAGCCGCGCGGTCTGCCGGTGCTGATCTCCACCGACCAGGAGCACGGCGTCGTCTGCCGGGTGGGCAGACCGGCCACGCTGTTCCCGGGCGCGATGGCGATCGGCGCGGGCGGCGACCGGGCCGACGCCCGCACCCTCGGGCTGCTCGCGGGCCGCGAGCTGCGCGCCATGGGCATCCGGCAGGACTACTCCCCCGTCGCCGACGTCAACGTGAACCCCGCCAACCCGGTCATCGGCGTGCGGTCCTTCGGCGCGGCCCCGGACGCGGTGGCCGCGCTGGTCGCGGCGGAGATCGAGGGGTACCAGGCGGCCGGGGTCGCGGCGACCGCCAAACACTTCCCCGGGCACGGCGACACCGCCGTCGACAGCCACACCGGCTTCCCCGTCATCACCCATACGCGCGAGGCGTGGGAGGCGCTGGACGCGCCGCCCTTCCGCGCGGCGATCGCGGCCGGCGTCGACTCCCTGATGACCGCGCACATCGTGGTGCCCTCCCTCGACGCCTCCGGCGACCCCGCCACCCTCTCCCGGCCCGTGGTCACCGGCCTGCTGCGCGAGCGGCTCGGCTTCGACGGGGTGGTGATCACCGACGCGCTCGACATGGCGGGCGTGCGCACCAGGTACGGCGACGACCGGGTGCCCGTGCTCGCGCTCAGGGCGGGCGTCGACCAGCTCCTCAACCCGCCGAAGCTGGACGTGGCCTGGAACGCCGTCCTGAACGCCGTGCGGAGCGGCGAACTCACCGAGGAGCGGCTCGACGAGTCGGTGCTGCGCGTCCTGCGCCTGAAGGAGCGGCTGGGCCTGTTCGACGCTCCGTACGGGAGCGTGGCCGACGTCGGCCGGACGGTCGGCGCGCCGGCGCATCTGGCGGCGGCCGACCGGCTGGCCGAGCGCACGACGACACTGCTGGTCAACGAGGGTCGGCTGCTCCCGTTGTCCCCCCGGACCCATCCCAGGATCCTGGTCCTGGGCGCCGACCCGGCCTCCCCCACCGCGACGACGGGGCCGCCCACCGAGGTCCTCGCCGCCGCCCTCACCGCACTGGGCTTCACGGCGACGGCCCTGTCGACGGGGACGGACCCCACGCCCGAGACGATCACCCGGGCGGCGGCCGCCGCGGAGGGGGCCGACGCCGTGGTGGTCACGACGTACGAGGTCACGGCGGACAGCGCGCAGAGCACCCTGGTGCGGCGGCTGGCCGCGGCCGGGCGTCCGGTGGTGACGGCGGCCGTCCGCAACCCCTACGACGTGGCCCACCTCCCGTTCGCGCAGGCGTGCCTGGCGACTTACTGCTGGACGGACGTCGAACTGCGGGCGGCCGCCCGGGTGATCGCGGGCGCGGTCCCGCCGCGCGGCAGGCTGCCGGTGCCCGTGCGGCGGGCGGACGACCCCGCGCAGGTGCTGTACCCGATCGGGCACGGCCTGACCTACTAGGCGGGCGCCGACCGCCGAGCGCCTTCCCGGCCCTCGGCGGCCGCGAGGATTCGCCTACGGGCGCAGCGCGGGCTCCCGCTCCATGTCCCGCACGTCCAGCTTCGCGTCGAACTTCGCCAGCGGCCTGGCCTGGGCCACCGCCGGCGCCGGGACGCCCGCCCAGTCCAGGATGCGGGCCGTGGCCAGCGCCTTCTGGTCGGCGACCAGGCCGGCCACGTTGGCGCCGTGGTTCAGGCCGGGAGCGGTGAAGACGAAGCTGTCCTTCGCGCCCTTGCCGAGCCGGAACCGTTCCGCGCCCCACGGGTCGTTCTGGCCGTAGACGAAGAGCATGTGGTGGGCGTTGTGCCGCACCCACGAGTCGACGTCGTGCATCGCCCGCGGCTGGAACGTCATCGGGATGTCGCGGGGGACGAAATTGCGCGGCGGCTGGTAGCCGTAGCGGATGTACTTCTTCTCGATGTACGGGAAGTGGATGGTGGGCGCGCCGAGTTGGGTGCCCGCCTGGTAGTAGTACGGGGTGTACGTGCTCAGGCCCTGGTCGGCGTAGGCGGAGAAGCCGGAGATCGTGTCGACCGAGTTCCAGATCTCGTCGTCCGTGGCCGTGGCCGCGTCCGCCGGGATCGACGCGCAGTCGGACAGCAGGCTGTACTGCCAGAAGCCCCAGACGTAGTCCAGGACGACCGCCTCGTAGGCGCGGTCCAGGCTGCCGACGGTGGTGAAGGTGTAACCGTTGTCCGCCGCGTACGCCGCGTACTTCTTCTCCAGTGGCGCCCGGCGCACCAGCGCCTCGCGCTGGACGGCGTTCAGCCGGTCACGGCACTCCTGGGTGCCGACGGAGGCGAAGAAGCGGTCGTAGGCCGAGTCCTCGTCGTTGACGACGTCGTTCGGGGCCACGTAGGCGACCACGCCGTCCATGTCCCGCGGGTAGAAGCGCTCGTAGTAGGTGGCCGTCATGCCGCCCTTGGAGCCGCCGGTGGAGATCCAGTTCTTGCCGTAGATCTTCTTCAGCGCGGTGAAGACGCGGTGCTGGTCGCTCGCCGCCTGCCAGATGTCCAGCTTGGACCAGTCGGCCGGGGAGGGCCGGGACGGCGTGAAGAAGCGGTACTCCATGGAGACCTGGTTGCCGTCCACGATCTGGGTGGGCTCACGGCGGCCCGGTGTGGTGGAGACGTTGTAGCCGCCGGTGTAGAAGACCGTCGGGCGGCTGACGTCCTTGTGCAGCACCGTGATCCGCTGCTGGAACGTGCCCTTCCCGGGGTGCCGGTGGTCCACCGGCTGGGTGAAGTTCAGGACGAAGTAGCGGTAGCCGGGGTACGGCTTCTCCTCGACCAGACTCATGCCCGGTACGGCGAGGAGCCGGTCCTTGATGTCGACGGCCTCCGGTTCCGCGGCGGTGGCCGCTCCCGCCGTGCTCAGCGTGCCTATGAGCACCATGAGCGCGAGCAGCCATCTGAGCGCCTTGCGCATGCGCGTGCACCCTCCCTGTGAGACAGATGTGCGTCGCCGGAAGGTATCGGAGCAACACCCGTCACACCAGAGGGACTTGACCCTGGGCCGGCGCGGTCAGCACCGGAACCAGGCGGAACGGTACGAGCCGCCGGCCACCGCTCCCGTCACGCGCACGTAGCGGTGACCCGCGTACACCCGCGCCGGAGGGGAACTGCGGGCGTCCCGCCTCGACTTCGGCACGGCGCGCAGACCGCGCGCCTGCAGGCTCACCGAGATCAGGCGCTTGGCGCCCGGGTGCTTCTGCACGGTGACGGCGCAGACGTAGCCGCCGTCCCGGTAGACCTGCACGGAGCCGGTGGAGAAGGGCAGGGTGCGCACCTTGCGGCCCGCGCAGCCGCCGGAGGAGGCGGCCTGGGCGCTGCCCGGCGAGGCGACGGCGAGCAGGCAGGACACGATCAGCAGGATCAGCCCCATGGCCGGCCGTCTGCCCCTCGTCCCCCTCGCGCCCTTCGTGCCCCTCGGGTCCCTCGCGCCCTTCGTGCTGGTCTGCCTCGAAGCGCCTGTGTCCACGGTTTCCGCCCCCGCCCTCCACGTCTCGCGGTACGCGACGGCCGCACGCGACAGCCGTGCGCGTCAGCCGTACTGATGTACGGACGCAGGACAGGTGTCCGATGGTTGCGCGACCGCCGCGCCGGGGACCCGCTCGGCGGACCCGCCCCGGTCAGACCACCGCGGGCTCGTCCTCGCCCACGAAGGTGCTCCACAGGCGGGCGTAACGGCCGCCGAGCGCCAGCAGTTCGTCGTGCGTGCCGTCCTCCACGACACGGCCGTGATCCATCACCACGACGCGGTCCGCCCGGGCGGCGGTGGTCAGGCGGTGGGCGACCACCAGGGTGGTGCGACGGCCCGCCAGCCGGTCCGTGGCCTGGTTGACCTGGGCCTCAGTCGCCAGGTCCAGGGCGGCCGTCGCCTCGTCGAGGAGCAGGACGTCGGGGTCGACGAGCTCGGCGCGGGCCAGCGCGATCAGCTGGCGCTGCCCGGCGGAGAGGTTGCGGCCGCGTTCGGCGACGGCGTGCAGGTAGCCGCCGTCCAGGGTGGCGATCATCTCGTGCGCGCCGACCGCCCGGGCCGCCGCCTCGACCTCGGCGTCGGTGGCCTCGGGCCGGCCGTAGGCGATGGCGTCGCGGACGGTGCCGGGGAACAGGTACGCCTCCTGCGGGACGACGCCCAGCCGGTGGCGGTAGGAGGTGAGGTCGAGGGAGCGCAGGTCCGTGCCGTCGACCGTGACCCGGCCGGCGGTGGGGTCGTAGAAGCGGGCCACGAGCTTGACGACGGTGGACTTGCCCGCGCCGGTCTCGCCGACGAAGGCGACGGTCTGGCCTGCCGGGATGCGCAACTCGACGCCGCTCAGGGCCTCTTCGGGTTCGTCGGCGGAGCCGTAGGCGAAGTGCACGCCCTCGAAGGCGATCTCGCCGCGCAGGGAGAGGACCTCCAGCGGTTCGTCGGCGGACCCGGTGGACGTCGGCTCCCGCAGCAGCTCCTGGATGCGGCCCAGGGAGACGGTCGCCTGCTGGTAGCCGTCGAAGACCTGGGAGAGCTGCTGGACGGGGGCGAAGAACAGGTCGATGTAGAGGAGGTACGCGACCAGGGCGCCGGTGGTCAGGGTCGCCGCGTCGACCCGGCCCGCGCCCGAGATCAGCACCGCCGCGGCGGCGACGGACGACAGCAGCTGCACGAACGGGAAGTAGATCGAGATGAGCCACTGGCCCCGGATGCGCGCCTGGCGGTAGCTGTCGCTGCGCTGCGCGAACCGCGCCCCTCCGTCCCGCTCGCGGCGGAAGGCCTGCACGATCCTGAGCCCGGACACCGACTCCTGAAGGTCGGCGTTGACCGTCGACACGCGTTCGCGGGCGAGTTCGTAGGCCTTCACGCTCGCCTTGCGGAAGAAGTAGGTGGCGACGGCCAGCGGCGGGAGCGTGGCGAAGACGATCAGCGCCAACTGCACGTCGATCACCAGCAGGGCGACCATGATGCCGAAGAAGGTGACGACCGAGACGAAGGCCGTGACCAGGCCGGTCTGCAGGAACGTGGAGAGGGCGTCGACGTCCGTCGTCATCCTCGTCATGATCCGGCCGGTCAGCTCCCGCTCGTAGTAGTCGAGGCCGAGCCGCTGGAGTTGGGCGAAGATCTTCAGCCGCAGGCTGTAGAGGACCCGTTCGCCGGTGCGGCCGGTCATCCGGATCTCGCCGGTCTGCGCGACCCACTGCACCAGCACGGCGAGCAGCGCGAACAGGGAGGCGGCCCAGACGGCGCCCAGCGCCATCCGGTTCACCCCCTGGTCGATGCCGTGCCGGATCATCACCGGCAGCAGCAGGCTCGTCCCCGCGTCGACGGCGACCAGCGCGAGGCTGATCAGGAGGGGCGTGCGGAAGCCGCCCAGCAGCCGGCGCAGACCGTACGAGTCCTCCGGCTGGACGGCCCGTCCCTCGTCGACGTCCGGCGTGTCGACGGCCGGCGGCAGCGCCTCGACCTGGGCGAGGAGCTCGGGCGTGGCCGGCGTCCCGGACAGGGCCGTGTCCTTCGGCTCGCGGTCGCCGGTCCACAGCCGGGGGGTCACCCCGCGCTCGGCGTCGAACTCGGCGTCCAGCTCGTCGCGGACGGTGGTGTCCTCGCCGCGCGCCACGGGCCGGGTGCGGCCGGGCGAGACGCCGCCGAGCTCGTCGGGGTCGGTGAGCAGGCGACGGTAGAGCGCGGAGCGTTCCTGCAGCTCCTCGTGGGTGCCGATGTCGGCGAGCCGGCCGGCGTCGAGGACGGCGATGCGGTCGGCGAGGTTGAGGGTGGAACGGCGGTGGGCGATCAGCAGGGTCGTGCGGCCCTGCATGACCTGCTTGAGGGCCTCGTGGATCTCGTGCTCGACGGCGGCGTCGACGGCGGAGGTCGCGTCGTCCAGGACCAGCAGGCGCGGGTCGGTGAGGATCGCGCGGGCGAGCGCGACGCGCTGGCGCTGGCCGCCGGACAGGGTGAGGCCGTGCTCGCCGACCGTCGTTTCGTAGCCGTCGGGCAGCTCGGCGATGAACCGGTCGGCCTGGGCGGCGCGGGCGGCGGCCTCGATCTGCTCCCGGGTGGCGTCGGGACGGCCGTAGGCGATGTTGGCGCGGACGGTGTCGGAGAAGAGGAACGAGTCCTCGGGGACCAGGCCGATCGCGGCCCGCAGCGAGTCGAGGGTGAGCTCGCGCACGTCGTGGCCGCCGATCAGGACCGCGCCCCGGGTGACGTCGTAGAAGCGGGGCAGCAGCAGCGAGACCGTGGACTTCCCCGACCCCGACGAGCCGACGACCGCCAGGGTCTCGCCGGCGCGGATCTCGAAGGTGAGGCCGTCCAGGACGGGGTGCTCGGGGTCGTAGCCGAAAGCGACGTCGTCGAACTCGACGCCGGCGGGGGCGTCGGCGGGCAGCTCCTTGGAGCCGTCCCTCATCGACGGCTCGGTGTCGATCAGTTCCAGGACGCGCTCGGTGCCCGCGCGGGCCTGCTGGCCGACCGTGAGGACCACGGCGAGCATCCGGACCGGGCCCACGAGCTGCGCGAGATAGGTGGAGAAGGCGACGAAGGTGCCCAGGGTGATGTGGCCGCGCACGGCCAGCCAGCCCCCCAGCGCCAGCATGGCGACCTGGCCGAGGGCGGGGACGGTCTGCAGCGCCGGGGTGTAGGCGCTGTTCAGGCGGATGGTGCGCAGCCGGCCGGCGAACAGCCGGCGGCCCACCTCGCGCAGCTTGCCCGTCTCCTGGTCCTCCTGCCCGAAGCCCTTCACCACGCGGACGCCGCTGACGGCGCCGTCGACCACGCCCGCGACCGCCGCCGCCTGGGCCTGGGCGTACCAGGTGGCGGGGTGCAGCTTGGTGCGGCTGCGCCGGGCGATGTAGGCGAGGGCCGGCGCGACGGCCAGGGCGACCAGGGTCAGCGGCAGCGACAGCCACGCCATGATCACCAGCGAGATCAGGAAGAGGAGCAGGTTCCCGATGGTCATCGGGAGCATGAAGAGCAGGCCCTGGATGAGCTGCAGGTCGCTGGTGGCGCGGCCGATCACCTGGCCGGTGGACAACTCGTCCTGGCGGCGGCCGTCGAGCCGGGTGATCGTCTCGTACATCTCGGTGCGCAGGTCGTGCTGGACGTCGAGCGCCAGCCGTCCGCCGTAGTAGCGGCGCACGTAGGTGAGGACGTAGACCAGCACGGCGGCGCCGATCAGGGCGCCGGCCCAGGGCGCCATGTCACGGGTGTGGGCGCCGACGACGTCGTCGATGATCACCTTGGTGACCAGCGGGACCAGCGCCATGACGGCCATGCCGGCGAGGGACGAGCCGAGGGCGAGGAGCACGTCCGCCGGGTGGCGCCAGGCGTATCGGGCCAGTCTGCGCGCCCAGCCCCGTCGCTGCTCCCCCTGCTGCGCTGCCACGCCGGTGCCTTCCTGTCGTCCTGCTCTGCCGGAAGGCTCCAACACCGGGGCAAGCGGATTTCATCCCTCCGCAACAATCGCGGGGTCCGGCCGGACCCGGACGCGCAGGAGGAGGAACCGGGTGGTCTGCGCCGCGTTCTGGTTGTCGTCGCTGACCAGGAGCACCCGCAGGCCGCCCCGGCCGCGGCCCGTGACCGCCATGCCCTCGATGTTGTCCAGCAGCGGGTTGGGCTGCGGCTGCCCGGCCGTCGCTCCCAGGGACGGGCAGGTCACGAGGTCCGTCAGGAGCGTCTTGCGGACCGGGCGCACGCCCTCCTGACCCGTCAGGTGTTCGATGCCGGCGGTGTCGGTCGCACGGCGCGGGTCGGCCAGGTAGAGGCGCACCGTGTTGCCGACGCCCGCGGTGAAGCCGCGCTCCAGGACGAGCAGCCGCCCGTCGGACAGCGCCTGCACCTCGGGGACGCCGAGGCCCGCGTCCGTGCGGTAGGCGTACTGGGCGGCGAGCCGGAAGCGGTCGCCCCGGGTCCGCGTCCAGGTCTGGAAGCGGACGACGCCCGGGGCGTCGCCGGCGATCGCGTACTCCATGGACGCGAGGAGGGTACGGCCGCCCGGCAGGAGCGTCAGGCCTTCGAAGGTCTGGTTGGCGGTCGCCCGGCCGGCCGGGGCGACCAGGAGGGCGGACGGGACCGGGAGGCGGTCGAGGATCTCGCCGTCACGGCCGTAGCGGCGCACGGACGGCTCGGTCTCGGAGGTCACCAGCCGGGTGCCGTCCCGGTCCACGACGAGACCCTCGCTGTCGAGGGGCGCGCCGCTCTCGTCGGCGAGCGGGACGACCTTTTCCGGGGCGAGGGTCCTCGCGTCCAGGCGGAAGAGCGAGGAGCGGTCGGAGAGGGCGGCCAGGGACCCGTCGGGGTCCCGGGCGAGGGCGGAGAGATTGCCGACGAAGACGCCGTCGAAGGTCGTCTTGTCGAGGGCGTCGGAGAAGCGGTCGACGGAGACGGACGGGGAGCAGGCGTTCTCCGTGGCCGGGTGGGCGGCGGCGGGCCCGGCGGCGGTCGGCGTGGCGGCCGCCGCCAGGCCGGCGGCGAAGGCGGCGAGTACGGTTCGCAGGCGCATGGGCGTCACCGTAGAACGGGTCGGTGACGCCCGGTGGGACAGCGCGTGAAAGCCCGCCCGGGACGCGGCCCGGACGAGCGTGAAAACTCACCCGGGACGCGGCCCGGACGCGGCTAGAACACGGCTCAGGACGCGGCGAGGTCCCGGTGGATGACCTTGGCGACGCCCTGGATGGTCGCGATGCCGTAGTCCATCGTGGCGTTGCCCTGGGTCAGGACGGCGATGACGTAGTCGTGGCCGCTGCCCTTGAAGGTGCCGATGCTGTGCACCCGCCAGGCCTGCGTGGCCCGCGACAGCCAGCCGTTCTTGACGCGCCAGGTGACGCCGGACGACCGACCGTAGGGGGTGCCCCAGCGCTGCGACGGTATGACCTGGCCCATCAGCGTGTTGACGTAGGCGCGCGAGGCGTCGGTGAGCACCGCGTTCTTGGCGGTGAGCAGCTTCAGCAGCTTCACCTGGTCGCCGGCGGTGATCTGGGTCAGGCCCCAGTAGTTGTCCGCGCCGGGCTTGGTCTGCGTCATCTTCGCCGCCGCCAGGAAGCCCCTGATCCTGGTCAGGCCGAGCTGCTTCCACAGAGTGGAGGTGGAGGCGTTGTCCGACTTGGTGATCATCGCGGTGGCGAGGGACTTCTCCCGGCTGGTCAGCGCCCGGCCGGTCTTCTGCGCGTCCCACAGCAGCGTGGACAGCACGGTCACCTTGACGACGCTGGCCGAGTCGAACGCGGTGGAACCCCGCAGCGAACAGGCGGTGTTGGCGGTGCGGTCGTAGAGGCCGACGGCGATCGTGCCCCGGCGGCCGGCGACCGCGGCGGTGATGTCCTTCTTCAGCTTGGTCGCGAGAGCGGCCTTGGCCGAGGTGCAGCTGACGGTCGCGGTGGCGGCCGAGGCCGGCGCGGCGGCCACCCCGGTGACGAGCAGGCCGGCGCCGAGTCCCGCGGTGAGCAGGCGTGCGCGTAGTGATGTGCTGGATCTCCCCTGAGTCATGCCCAGTTGACACACGAGTTCGTAGGAAAGGTTGTACGAATCCGCCGCACGAATCTTCGAAGGCCGAGCCCGGAGGAGAATCCGCGGCGCCGCCGCGGCCTGTGCGCCTCACAGCCGACGGCCAGCTCGGGCACAGCGGTCACCCACAACCGCCGTGCAGCATGCGCAGGGTGACATCTGCCACCGATCCCCTCCCCCACCCGACCGTCTCCCCCGACTGGGCGCCGCCGGCGCCGGCGGCCGGGGCGCCCCCGCCGGACCGGGCGCCCCGCTGGTCCCTGCCCGCGCTGCTCGCGATCCTGGTCCTCGCGGCCGTGCTCTACGGCTGGAACCTGTCGGACGGCAGCCTCAACAGCTTCTACAGCGCCGCCGTGTACAGCGGCACGAAGAGCTGGGAGGCGTGGTTCTTCGGCTCGCTCGACGCCGGGAACTTCATCACCGTCGACAAGCCGCCGTTCGCGCTCATGATCATGGGCCTGTCCTGCCGTGTCCTCGGCTTCGGCACCTGGCAGATGATGCTGCCGGAGATCGCGGCCGCGCTGGGCACGATCTGGATCCTGCACGCCTGTGTGAAGCGGGCGTTCGGCCATGCGGCGGCCGCGCTCGCGGCCCTGGTGCTCGCGTTGACGCCCATCACCGTCGCGATCAACCGTGACAACAACCCCGACACCATCCTGGTGCTGCTGATGGTGGGCGGCGCCGCACTCGGGCTGCGCGCCACGCGCGACGACCGGCTGCTGCCGCTCCTCGGCTCCGCGGTCTGCTTCGGGCTGGCCTTCAACACCAAGATGCTCCAGGGCTACATCGCCCTGCCGGCCGTCTTCGCCGTGTACCTGTACGCGTCGAGGCTCGACTGGCGGAAGAAGGCCGTGAACCTGGCGCTGGCCGCCGTAGCGCTGGCCGTCTCCAGCTTCTGGTGGGCCACGGCCGTGTCCCTGGTGCCCGCCGACGACCGCCCGTACATCGGCGGTTCGACCGACGGCGGCGCCTGGGACCTGATCATGGGCTACAACGGACTCGGCCGGGTCCTCGGCGGCGAGGGCAACGGCGGGGGCGGCGGGGGCGGAGGCGGCACCTTCGCCGGGACGGCGGGCATCGGCCGGATGTTCAACGACGTCCTCGGCGGCCAGATCTCCTGGCTGATCCCCTTCGCGGGCGTCGCGCTGGTCGCCGGCCTGGTGCTGTGCGGCCGCGCACCGCGCAGCGACATGGCCCGGGCCGCGCTCCTGCTGTGGGGCGGCTGGCTGGTGCTGCACTACCTGACCTTCGCCCTGGCCGAGGGCACCATGCACCCGTACTACACGACCGCCCTCGCCCCGGGCATCGCGGCGCTGTGCGGGGGCGGCGGCGTGATGCTGTGGCGCGCCTTCCGCGGCGGCGACGCCCGCTGGTCGTGGGTGCTGCCCGCGGGGCTCGCGGTCACCGGCGTCTGGGGAATCGTGCTGCTGCGCCGGGCCACCGGCTGGAACGCCTGGCTGTGGCCGGCGGTCGGCGTCGTCATGGTCCTGGCGCTGGTGGGCCTGTTCGTCCTGCGGTCCGCGACCTCGGGCGTCCGGGTCCGGCTGCTCGGCGCGTGCGTCGCCGCGGCGATCGTGGCGGCCCTCGCCGGTCCGACGGCGTTCGCCGCCTCGCCGGCCTTCGGTTCGGCCGGCGGCATGATGGGCGGCACCAACCCCACCGCGGGTCCGTCCACCGGCGGCGGCATGGGCGGTCCCGGCGGCGGCGGCGGACCCGGCGGCCGGACACAGGGCGGCCGACAGGGCAGCGCCACCGGGGAGTTCCCCAACGGCGGCGCTCCGGGCGGCGGCGACGGCGCACTCCCGCAGGACGGCGGCACGAGCGGCGCTCCGACCGGTCAGGGCGGCCAGGAGGGTCAGGGCGGCCAGCAGGACGGCCAACAGGGCGGCGCGAACGACGAGTTCCCCGGCGGCGCTCAGGGCGGCGCGAACGGCGCGACGCCCGGCGGCGCGGCGGACGGCCCGCCCGGCGGTATGGGCGCGGGCATGGGCGCAGGCGGCGGCATGGGCGGCGCCGACAGCGCGCTCGTCTCGTACCTGGAGAAGCACCAGGACGGCGCCACCTGGCTGATCGCGGTGTCCAACTCGCAGAGCGCCGGCCAGATGATCCTGAGCACCGGCAAGCCCGTCATCTCGATGTTCGGCTTCACCGGCTCCGACAACGCGATGACCCTCGCCAGGCTCAAGGACCTGGTGAAGAAGGGCGAGCTGCACTACATCCAGCTCGGCGGGGGCGGCGGGCCCGGCGGCGGGAACAACAGCCTGCTCACCGAGATCGCCGCCTGGGTGCAGAAGAACGGCACGGCGGTGAAGGAGAGCGCGTACGGCGCGACTTCGGCGTCGTCCTCCGGCACGGACGCCTCGTCCGCCGCGCAGAGCGGTCAGTCGACTGTCTACCGGCTGGACCCCTCCGACGTGAGCTGACCGGCCGAGCCCGTCGCGCCGACGGCCCCCGACCTCGTGTCGGGGGCCGTTTCGCGCCTGCCGACTCGCGGGGACTGGGGGCGGTTTGCCGCTTCTCGTCATCCATTCGACATGTCAGATTCATTGCCACGACCGCATGTGCATGTCACTCTCCCGATTGCCGCCTTCAATCAACCCGCGTAGATCGGACACCCCACATGCTGGCGACACGCATAGGCCGATGGAAGTCGGTGGCGCTTGCCACCTCAGCCGTCCTGGTCGGCCTCACCGCCCCCGCGCTCACCGCGACCCCCGCCGCGGCGACCACGACGGCGTACGACTCGACGTACTACAAGAACGCGGTCGGCAAGACGGGTTCGAGCCTGAAGTCGTCCCTGCACACGATCATCAGCGCCAACGTCTCGAAGATCTCGTACTCGGCCGTCTGGAACGCGCTCAAGGTCACCGACCAGGACCCGAACAACAGCAACAACGTGATCCTGCTGTACAGCGGCGTCTCACGCAGCAAGTCCCTGAACGGCGGCGACGTCGGCGACTGGAACCGCGAGCACGTGTGGGCCAAGTCCCACGGCGACTTCGGCGAGGTGACCGGGCCCGGCACCGACCTGCACCACCTGCGTCCCGCCGACGTGACGCTCAACAGCGTCCGCGGCAACCTCGACTTCGACAACGGCGGCAGCGCCGCCACCAACGGCGGCGGCAGCAAGGTCGACTCCGACTCCTTCGAGCCGCGCGACGCCGACAAGGGCGACGTGGCCCGCATGATCCTCTACATGGCGGTCCGCTACGACGGCGGCGACGGCTTCGCCGACCTGGAGCCCAACGAGAAGGTCAACAACGGCAGCAACCCGTACATCGGCAAGCTCTCCGTCCTCAAGGCGTGGAGCGAGCAGGACCCGCCGAGCGCGTTCGAGGAGAAGCGCAACCAGACGATCTACGACACCTACCAGCACAACCGCAACCCGTTCATCGACCACCCGGAGTGGGTCGAGGCGATCTGGTAGGTCCGGCGCACGGAACTCCGGCCGGAACGGTCCGGCGTCCGGCCGGAACGGTCCGGCGGGAGGAGCCCGGTGGCGGCAGAACGGCGACTGGCGGGCGCGCCACCAGGGCGACTTCGGCGGGCGGATCGACGGCGTGGGCCCGGGCGCCTGCTAGCCCCGGCCCTCGCCCCGCGGAGCGCCGTACCAGCGCCATGCCGTGCGGCGCTCGTGCCCCGGGAGCTCACCCCGGCCGGTGGCCCACAGCAGCGTGGGCCACCGGCCGGTGTCGTCGGGGGCGTCCGGGAAGAGGCGGGCCAGCACCCGGCCGCACAGCCCGGCGTCCGGCTCCCAGACGAGGCCGAGCCCCTCGGCGACGTCGTGCAGGTGCACCAGCGTCTCGACGACGCCCATCGCGGCGAATCCCTCGGGGTCGGAGGCGCCGAACACGTGGTGCGAGCGGACGGTGGGCGGTGTCGTGCGCACCATGGCGGTCAGCAGCGCCCCGCAGGCCTCCAGCACCTGCACCAGGCCGGTGACGCCGGCCGCGCGGTCCGCGAAGACGACGTTCGCCGGCCCGCCGGGGCGCCTCGGGCTCCAGACGAAGGGGACCTCCGTGTCCGACGGCGGCCGTTTTGGGCCCAGTTGGGCGGCGTAGGCGAACAGGTCGTCGGCGAGATGCTCGACGGTCTCCCAACAACTCCATTCCAGGGAACCGGCCCTGGCCTCCCAGTCGGCGCCCTGCGCGCCCCGCAGCACGGCGACGGCCAGCCGGACGGCGTGACGCACGTCGTCGGCGGTGACGGGCCCGGGGACCGGCCGCACGCCGGAACGGGGGTGGTGAGCGGCGTCGCGCTCGGGAACGGCGTCCTGTTCCGGGACGGCGTCGTGTTCGGGAACGGACGAGCGGTGGGCGTCGGACATGCCGGGACCGTACCAACGATCACCGGACGGCGACCGTGCCCGGCCCGCACGCATGGGTACGCGTACTCATGCGCCGGTCACCGCCCCCGCCTAGGTTGACGGAATGTCAGAGAACGCCGAGTCCCCGGCCGCACCGGCCGCTCCGCCCGGCCTGCGCGGCTGGTCCTGCTGCCTGTTGCCGGCCGTGCTCACCCTCGGCTGGTTCCTCGGAGCGCGCTTCCTGCCGGAGAAGGTCGCCTGGTATCCGTTCTGGCTCGCGGCCGTGCTCTGGAACGGCTCGGACGGCCACGGCGGCATCAGCCACCTCCTCGGCTGAGCCACCTTCCTCGGCCGGGTCCCGCGTCCGGTCCTCAGCCGAGGTGCGTCGGCGCGAACATGCGCAGGACCGCCGGGAGCACGACCACCGCGGGGCCCGGGGAGCCCAGCGCCGCCGCGAGGTCCGCCTCCAGGTCCTGCGGAGACGTCCGCACGCCCGGCACCCCGAAGGACTCCGCCAGGGCCACGAAGTCGGGCCGGGTCAGCTCGGTGCCCGTCGCCTCGCCGAAGGCGTCCGTCATGTACTCGCGCAGGATGCCGTAACCGCCGTCGTCGACGATCAGCCAGGTGACGTCCAGATCGTGCTGGCGGGCGGTGGCCAGCTCGGCGATCGAGTACAGGGCGCCGCCGTCGCCGGACACCGCGAGGACCGGACGGCCCGGTTCCGCGACCGCCGCGCCCAGCGCCGCCGGGAAGCCGTAGCCGAGGCCGCCCGCGCCCTGGGCGGAGTGCATCAGGTTGGGGCCCCCGGCGTCGAAGGCGGACCAGGCCCAGTAGGCGAGGATCGTCATGTCCCAGAAGGACGGGGAACCGGCCGGCAGCGCCCTGCGCACCGACGCCAGCACGTCCTGCTCCAGGGTGAGTTCCTGGGCGGCGAGGCGGTCGGCGACCTTCGCCAGGAGGGTGCGGACGCGCTCGGGAGCCGTCGGGTCCTCGCGTTCGGACACCGTCTCCAGCAGCGCCTGCAGCGCGAGACGCGCGTCCGCGTGGATGCCCAGCGCCGGGTGGTTGGACTCCAGCTTGCCGAGGTCCGCCTCGATCTGGACGATCCGGCCCCGGGGCCTGAACGTGTGGTAGTTGGAGGAGAGTTCGCCGAGTCCCGAGCCGACGACCAGGAGCACGTCGGCGTCCTCCAGGAAGTCCGTCGTGTGCCGGTCCTCCAGCCAGGAGCGCAGGGACAGGGGGTGGTTCCAGGGGAACGCGCCCTTGCCGCCGGGGGTGGTGACCACCGGCGCCTTCAGCGCTTCCGCGACCTGGCGCAGCTTGCCCGAGGCGTCCGCCCGGACGACTCCCCCGCCCGCGATGATCGCCGGGCGCTCGGCGGTGGACAGCAGGTGCGCGGCCAGGGCGGTCAGTTCGGGGCGCGGCGGCAGCTCCTCGGGGAACGCGTCGCCGCCGGTCACCACCGGGATCGCCGTCCCGGCCAGCAGCACGTCCTGCGGGATCTCCACCCACACGGGGCCGTGCGGCGCCGACAGCGCCGACTTCCAGGCCGCCTCGATCGCCGACGGGATCTGGGACTGGGCGCGGACCGTGTGGACCGACTTCACCACGCCCCGGAACGAGGCGGCCTGGTCGGGGAGTTCGTGCAGATAGCCGTGGCGGCCGCCGCCGAGGCCCGCGGTGGGGACCTGGCTGCTGATCGCCAGCACCGGGGCGGAGGCGGCCGCGGCCTCCTGCAGCGCCGCCAGGGACGTCAGCGCGCCCGGTCCCGTGGACAGCAGCAGTGGGGCCGCCTCGCCGGTGATCCTGCCGTACGCGTCCGCCGCGAAGCCCGCGTTGTTCTCCATCCGCAGGCCGACGCAGCGCAGGTCCGAGCGGCGCAGGGAGTCGAACAGGCCGAGCGCGTGCTGGCCGGGCAGGCCGAAGACCGTCGTCGCGCCGAGGGCGGCCAGGGTTTCCACGACCAGGTCCGCGCCCGTGCGGCCGGGCGGAGGGTTCAGCGCGGCCTGCGTCTGCGCGGCCGTCGGGCGGAGCACCAGGTCGTGGTCGTGGGTCACTTGCGCTCGGTCTCCTCGCGCGCCTGGGCGATCTGGCGGGACATGATCGTGGTCAGTTCGTACGCCGTGTGGGACGCGGCCACCGACGTGATCTCCGCGTGATCGTACGCGGGGGCCACCTCGACGACGTCCGCGGAGACCAGGTTGCACGAGGCCAGGCCGCGCAGGATCTCCAGCAGCTCGCGGGAGGTCATGCCGCCGGCCTCGGGGGTGCCGGTGCCGGGGGCGTGCGCCGGGTCGAGGCAGTCGATGTCGATGGAGATGTAGAGGGGACGGTCGCCGATGCGCTGCCGCAGCTGGTCGGCGACCTCGTCGGCGCCCCGGCGGTAGACGTCCGCCGAGGTGACGATGCCGAAGCCCATCTTCTCGTCGTCGGTCAGGTCCTGCTTGCCGTAGAGCGGGCCGCGGATGCCCACGTGGGAGAGGGCCTCGGTGTCGAGGATGCCTTCCTCCACCGCCCGGCGGAACGGGGTGCCGTGCGTGTACTCGGCGCCGAAGTAGGTGTCCCAGGTGTCGAGGTGGGCGTCGAAGTGGAGCAGGGCCACCGGGCCGTGCTTCTTCGCGACCGAGCGCAGCAGGGGCAGCGCGATGGTGTGGTCGCCGCCCAGGGTCATCAGGCGCGCGCCGGTGCCGATCAGGTCGTCCGCGGCCGCCTCGATCGTGTCGACGGCCTCGTTGATGTTGAAGGGGTTGGCGGCGATGTCGCCCGCGTCCGCGACCTGCGCGAGCGCGAAGGGCGAGGCGTCCTGCGCGGGGTTGTACGGCCGCAGCAGCCGGGACGCCTCGCGGATCGCGTTGCCGCCGAAGCGGGCGCCCGGCCGGTAGGAGACGCCGGAGTCGAACGGCACGCCCACCACGGCGACGTCGGCGCGGCCGACCTCGTCGAGGCGGGGCAGCCGGGCGAAGGTCGCGGGGCCGGCGTACCGCGGGATGCGGGAGGAGTCGACGGGTCCGCGGGGCGTCTCACTGCTGCTCATGGTCCATCGCCTTCTGTACGGGGCTTTCAGCGGGGGTGTGTCCACGATAGGCGGCCGGGCCCCGTCGGGGCAGTGTACGTTTCCTCCATCCGGCACCCACCAGATGGAGGAAACGCACACCGTGTCCGAGCAGTCGGCCGTTCCCCTCACCCCGCCGGTCCCGCTCGGCGCGCTGCTGGCCCGCGAGGACCTCGCGCTGCGGCAGATCGCCGGGCCCGCCGACGCCGGCACGGTGCTGCACGGCGCCCACGCCTCGGAGATGGCCGACCCGTATCCGTATCTGCTGGGCGGCGAGCTGCTGCTGACGGCCGGGGCGCACGTCCCGGCGGGCGGTCTCCCGGACGCCCGCTTCGACGACTACGTCGCGCGGATCGTGGCGGCGGGCGGCGCGGCTCTGGGCTTCGGGGTCGCGCCCGTGCACGACGCCGTGCCGCGCGCACTGGTCGCGGCCTGCGAGGCGCACGGACTGCCGCTGATCGAGGTGCCCGCGCGGACGACGTTCTCCGCCGTCGCCCGCGCGGTCTGGCAGCTCATGGAGCGCGCCCGCACGGGCGAGCTGCGCCGGGTGACGGAGGCCCAGCAGAGCCTCGCGGCCGCCGCCTCCCGCCCGGATCCGGTGCCGTCGGTGCTGCGCCGGCTGGCCCGGCGACTCGGCGGGCGGGCGGTGCTGTACGGACCGGAAGGCACGGAGATCGCGGCGGCGGGGACGGCGACCGCGGCGGACCCGGCGCTGGCCCGGCTCGCCCGCGTCCTCGCCGGCTCCGCTTCCGCCGACCGCTCGGCCTCCCCCGCCCCGGCCCCCGCCGCGTCCCCCGCCCCGCCCCTCTCCCCCGACTCCGCTCCCGCCCCCGTCGCCACCACCGCGGCCGAGACCACCGCCTCCGGCGTGCATCTCGCCGTCTACGCCCTCGGGGCGCGCCAGGGGTTCGTCCTCGGCGTCGCGACGGCCCGGCGCGAGCCCGGCGACCACACCGTCGCCTCCGTCGCCGCCGTGCTGCTCTCGCTGCTCACCGGCGAGCACCGGAGCGGCTCGGGAGCCGCCCGCTCCTCCGCGCTGGTGCGGCTGCTGCTGGGCGGCGCCCCCGAGGAGGTCGCGCCGCTGCTGGGCGGCGGGCGGTGGCTCGTCGTGCACGCACGCCCGCACGGGCAGCAGCCCGCCGCGGTGGCGGCCTCCGCGCTCGGCGCCGCGCTCGGCTCGCCGCTGGTCGACCTCGGGGCGGACGCCGTACGGGTTCTCGTGCCGGCCGACCGTGAGCCGCGGCCGCAGCCGGGCTGGACCCTGGGCGTCAGCGCGGAGACGGACCCGGCGGGCTGGCCGCAGGCCGACGCGCAGGCGGCCCGAGCGCTGGCCCGGGCCCGGGCCACCCGTACGGCGCTGGCGCGCCACGGCGCCGGCGCCGGCCTGGCGGACCTGGTGCCCGGCGACGAGGCACGGGCCCACGCCCGCGCGCTCCTCGCCCCGATCGCCCCGATCGCCGCGGGCCCGGGGAGCCCCGGGAGCCCCGCGAACGCCGGGACCGCCCCGTTGGTCGAGACGCTGCGCGCCTGGCTGTCGCTGCACGGCAGCTGGGACCGCACCGCGGTGGCCCTGTCGGTGCACCGCAATACCGTGCGGCAGCGCATCGCCCGCTGCTCGGCCCTGCTGGACGCCGACCTGGACGACGCGGACGTGCGGATGGAGCTGTGGTTCGCCCTGAAACACCTGTGAGTGACGCGTGTCCCAGCGGCCGGGACGGCGAGGACGCGCACAGCCCGCTGCCTCACAATGGAGACCATGCCGATACCCGGGACGCCCAGCCGCGCCGAACTCGTCGACCACCTCGTCAGGACCCGTATCGCCGGGGACGTCGCCACGCCCCGCGAGAACAACCTGTCCCACTACCGTCAACTCGCGAACGGCGTCCGCAACTTCTGGCTCGGCCTGGAACTCGGCGACCGCTGGAGCGACGAGCAGGACGTGCTCGCGGTGATGGCGGAGCGGGTCGGCGTGAACGACGATCCCGAGTACCGCTACGGCCAGGACACCATCGACCCGCAGCTGACGGTCGGCGGTCTGGACCGGATGGCGGCGCGGCTGCGCAAGGCCGCCGACGGGCGGCAGCGGGTCCTCTTCGCCACCGGCCACCCGGGCGGTCTTCTCGACGTGCACCGCGCCACGGCCGCCGCCCTGCGCGCGGCGGGCTGCGAGATCGTCGTCATCCCGCCGGGGCTGCAGACCGACGAGGGGTACGTCTGGCAGGTCGCCGACGTGGCGGTGCTGGAGCACGGGGCCACGCTGTGGCACACCCACTCGGGGGAGCCGATGAAGGCCGTCCTGACGGCGCTGGAGCGCGCGGGGCGACCGCTGCCGGACCTGGTCGTCGCCGACCACGGCTGGGCGGGCTACGCCGGCCGGCACGGCGTCGACTCCGTCGGCTACGCCGACTGCAACGACCCGGCGCTGTTCATCGGGGAGGCGGAGGGCGTCGTCCAGGTGGCGGTCCCCCTGGACGACCACGTCGTCAGCCCGCGCCATTACGACCCGATGGTCGCCTACCTGCTGGCGGAGGCGGGCCTGCAGGAGGCGGACCGGTAGGGGGCCGGTATGGGGACCGGTAGCGGGCCGGGCCTGCGGAAGGCGGGTCAGTCCTCCCGCGGGACGCGGACCACGCCTTCCTGGATCACCGACACCGCGAGCCGGCCGTCCTGCGTGTAGATGCGGGCCTGGCCGAGGCCGCGGCCGCCGTGCGCGGACGGCGACTCCTGGTCGTACAGGAGCCACTCGTCGGCGCGGAAGGGGCGGTGGAACCACATCGCGTGGTCCAGGGACGCCCCCACCACGTCCCCCATGGCCCAGCCGCCCCGGCCGTGCGCGAGCAGGACCGAGTCGAGCAGGGTCATGTCGGAGACGTAGGTGGCCAGGACGACGTGCAGCAGCGGTTCGTCGACGGCGCCGCCGAGCTTGCCGTTGGTGCGGAACCAGACCTGGGAGCGCGGCTCGCGGGGCTCGCCGAACTTCCCGTACGGGGGCTCGTCGACGTAGCGCAGGTCGATCGCCTCGCGGGTCTCCAGGAACTTCTCGACGACCACGGGGTCGAGGTGGTCGTAGCCGCGCAGCCGCTCCTCGGAGGTGGGCAGCGTGGCCGGGTCCGGCGAGGGCGGCATGGGCGTCTGGTGGTCCAGGCCCTCCTCGTACGTCTGGAAGGACGCGGACAGCGTGAAGATCGGCCGGCCGTGCTGGACGGCGACCGCGCGCCGGGTGGTGAAGGAGCGGCCGTCGCGGATGCGCTCGACGGTGTAGACGATGGGCGCGCCCGGGTCGCCCATGCGCAGGAAGTAGGCGTGCAGGGAGTGGGCGTGCCGGTCCTCGGGGACCGTGCGCCCGGCGGCGACCAGCGCCTGGGCCGCCACCTGCCCGCCGAACACGCGCGGGACGACGGCGGACCGGGACCGGCCGCGGAAGATGTTCTCCTCGATCTGCTCCAGGTCGAGCAGATCGAGGAGATCGTGGAGTGCCTGGCTCATGGCGTCTGGTCGTACCGGGCGGTGATTGCCGGGACCTTACAGACCCATGTCCTTGGCGATGATCGTCTTCATGATCTCGCTCGTGCCGCCGTAGATGCGGTTGACGCGGTTGTCCGCGTACAGGCGGGCGATCGGGTACTCGTTCATGAAGCCGTAGCCGCCGTGCAGCTGGAGGCAGCGGTCGATCACGCGGTGGGCGACCTCGGTGCAGAACAGCTTGGCGCTGGCGGCCTCGGCCGGGGTCAGCTCGCCGGCGTCCAGGGCCTCCGTGGCGCGGTCGGCGACGGCCTCGGCCGCGTCGACCTCGGCCTGGCAGGCGGCCAGCTCGAACTTGGTGTTCTGGAAGTGCGCGACCGGCTTGCCGAAGACGGTGCGCTCCTGCACGTACTGCTTGGCGAACCGGACGGCGGCCTTGGCCTGCGCGTAGGCGCCGTAGGCGATGCCCCAGCGCTCGGAGGCCAGGTTGTGGCCGAGGTAGTAGAAGCCCTTGTTCTCCTCGCCGAGGAGGTCCTCGACGGGCACCTTGACGTCGACGAACGCCAGCTCGGCGGTGTCGGAGGTCTTCAGGCCGAGCTTGTCCAGCTTGCGGCCGACCGAGTAGCCCTCGGCCTTGGTGTCCACCACGAAGAGGGAGATGCCGTGGCGGCGGTCGTCCGCGGTTGGCGGGGCGGTGCGCGCGCAGACGATCATGCGGTCGGCGTGGACGCCGCCGGTGATGAACGTCTTGGAGCCGTTGAGGACGTAGTGCGTGCCGTCCTCGCTCAGCTTGGCGGTGGTCTTCATGCCCGCGAGGTCGGAGCCGGTGCCCGGTTCGGTCATCGCGATCGCCCACATCTCCTCGCCGGAGACGAACTTGGGCAGGAAGCGCTTCTTCTGCTCGTCGTCGGCCAGCATCTTGATGTAGGGCAGGCCGAGCAGCACGTGGACGCCGGAGCCGCCGAAGGTGACGCCCGCGCGGGCGGTCTCCTCGTACAGGACGGCCTCGAACTTGTAGGAGTCGATGCCGGCGCCGCCGTACTCCTCGTCGACGCGGATGCCGAAGACGCCCAGCTCGGCGAGCTTGTAGTAGAAGTCGCGCGGCGCCTGGCCGGCCGCGAACCATTCGTCGTAGACCGGGACGACCTCGGCCTCGATGAAGGCCCGGAGAGTCTCCCGGAACGCCTCGTGGTCCTCGTTGAACACCGTACGGCGCACCGCCGGCCCCTCTCTGCGCCTAAGCCGGCGCCGCTCTCGCGGGTGTGGTCGCTCGCCGTGGGGGTTCCTCACTGAGTGGTTGCGGTTCCCGATGGCTAAGCGCTTGCTCAGGGCAACCGTACCGGCGGGTAGGGAGAGGCGTCCAGAGAGTCGGCCGTAACGCTCGTCACTCCCCCGCGGCCGCCGCCCCGAACGCGCCGCGGGCCATGCGGTGCAGGAGGGCCGCCGTGGCCGCGCGACCGGGGAGGGAACCCGGCCGGCCGAGGTGCGGGGTGGAGTTCAGCAGACCGAAGACGGAGTGGACCGCGGAGCGGGCCGCGGGCTCGGCGAGGCCCGGGTGCACGGCGCGCAGGACCTCCACCCACAGCTCGACGTACTGCCGCTGGAGCTGGCGCACCAGCTTGCGGTCGCTGTCGCGCAGGCGGTCCAGCTCGCGGTCGTGCAGGGTGATCAGGGGACGGTCGTCGAGGGCGAAGTCGATGTGCCCCTCGACCAGCGAGTCCAGCACCGCCTCGGAGGGCACCCCGTCGGCCTCCTCCAGGCGCCGTTTCGCACCGGTCAGCAGCCGGCCGCTGATGCCCACCAGCAGTTCGGCGAGCATCGCGTCCTTGCCGGGGAAGTGGCGGTAGAGTCCCGGGCCGCTGATGCCCACCGCGGCCCCTATCTCGTCGACCCCGACGCCGTGGAACCCGCGCTCGGCGAACAGGCGCGCGGCCTCTCTGAGGATCTGCTCGCGCCGGGTGGGGGCGTCGGTTCTCGTGGCCATGAGGGCAATTCTAGACAGGGAGGTTAGCGGTCGTTAACCTGACGGAAATGGTTAACGCTCATTAACAGTCGTTCACCGGCGTGAGGGGACCGCGAGGATGGAAGAGGCACCGGAGCTGACGAGCGCGGCCGATCCCGCGTCGGAGGCCTGGCGGGCCAACGAGGAGGCCCACCGCGCGCTCGCCGAGGAGCTGCGCGGCAAGCTCGCCGCGGCCCGGCTGGGCGGCGGCGAGAAGGCGCGGGCCCGGCACACCGCGCGCGGCAAGCTGCTGCCCCGAGACCGGGTCGACGCCCTGCTGGATCCGGGCTCGCCGTTCCTGGAGCTCGCCCCCCTGGCCGCCGACGGGATGTACGACGGACAGGCCCCGGCCGCCGGGGTCATCGCCGGCATCGGGCGGGTCGCCGGGCGCGAGTGCGTGGTCGTGGCCAACGACGCCACCGTCAAGGGCGGCACGTACTACCCGATGACGGTGAAGAAGCACCTGCGGGCGCAGGAGGTGGCGCTGGAGAACCGCCTGCCCTGTCTGTATCTGGTGGACTCGGGCGGGGCCTTCCTGCCCATGCAGGACGAGGTGTTCCCGGACCGCGAGCACTTCGGGCGGATCTTCTACAACCAGGCCCGGATGTCCGGGGCCGGGATCCCGCAGATCGCGGCCGTGCTCGGATCGTGCACGGCCGGCGGGGCGTACGTGCCCGCCATGAGCGACGAGGCGGTCATCGTCCGCGGTCAGGGCACGATCTTCCTCGGCGGTCCCCCGCTGGTGAAGGCCGCCACCGGCGAGGTCGTCACCGCGGAGGAGCTCGGCGGCGGCGAGGTGCACGCGCGTGTGTCGGGCGTGACCGACCATCTCGCGCAGGACGACGCACACGCGCTGCGGATCGTGCGCAACATCGTCGCGACGCTCCCCGCGCGCGGGCCCCTGCCCTGGCAGGTGCGGCCCTCCGTGGAGCCCAAGGTCGACCCCCACGGGCTGACCGGCGCCGTCCCGGTGGACTCCCGCACCCCCTACGACGTGCGCGAGGTCATCGCGCGCGTGGTCGACGGCTCCCGGTTCGCGGAGTTCAAGTCCGAGTTCGGGCAGACCCTGGTCACCGGCTTCGCCCGGATCCACGGCCACCCGGTGGGGATCGTCGCCAACAACGGCATCCTGTTCTCCGAGTCCGCCCAGAAGGGCGCCCACTTCATCGAGCTGTGCGACCAGCGCGGGATCCCGCTGGTGTTCCTGCAGAACATCTCCGGGTTCATGGTCGGCAAGGACTACGAGGCCGGCGGAATCGCCAAGCACGGCGCCAAGATGGTGACGGCCGTGGCGTGCACGCGCGTGCCGAAGCTGACGGTCGTCGTCGGCGGGTCGTACGGCGCGGGCAACTACTCCATGTGCGGCCGGGCCTACTCGCCCCGCTTCCTGTGGATGTGGCCCAACGCCAAGATCTCCGTCATGGGCGGCGAGCAGGCCGCCTCCGTCCTCGCGACCGTCAAGCGCGACCAGCTGGAGGCGGGCGGTCAGGAGTGGCCGGCCGAGGACGAAGAGGCCTTCAAGGACCCGATCCGCGCGCAGTACGAACGCCAGGGCAACGCCTACTACGCGACCGCCCGGCTCTGGGACGACGGGGTCATCGAACCGCAGGAGACCCGGCAGGTGCTGGGCCTGGCCCTGACGGCCTGCGCCAACGCGCCGCTGGGCGAGCCCCGGTTCGGCGTCTTCCGGATGTGAGGAGGGGACTTCATGTTTGACACAGTGCTCGTGGCCAACCGGGGCGAGATCGCCGTCCGCGTCATCCGCACCCTGCGCGCCATGGGCGTGCGCTCGGTGGCGGTCTTCTCCGACGCCGACGCGGACGCCCGGCACGTCCGGGAGGCGGACACGGCGGTCCGGATCGGCCCGCCGCCCGCCGCCGACAGCTATCTGTCGGTCGAGCGGCTGCTGGAAGCGGCCGCGCGGACGGGCGCCCAGGCGGTCCACCCGGGGTACGGCTTCCTGGCCGAGAACGCCGGGTTCGCCCGCGCGTGCGCCGACGCGGGTCTGGTCTTCATCGGGCCGCCCGCCGAGGCCATCGCCCTGATGGGCGACAAGATCCGGGCCAAGGCGACGGTGCGGGAGGCCGGGGTCCCGGTGGTGCCCGGATCGAGCGGCAGCGGCCTGACGGACGAGCAGCTCATCGCCGCCGCGCACGAGATCGGCGTGCCGGTGCTGCTGAAGCCGAGCGCGGGCGGCGGCGGCAAGGGCATGCGGCTGGTGCGCGACGCCCCCCTGCTGGCCGAGGAGATCGCCGCCGCCCGCCGGGAGGCCCGCGCCTCCTTCGGCGACGACACGCTCCTCGTCGAGCGGTGGGTCGACCGGCCCCGGCACATCGAGATCCAGGTCCTCGCCGACGGCCACGGCAACGTGATCCACCTCGGCGAACGCGAGTGCTCGCTGCAGCGCCGGCACCAGAAGATCGTCGAGGAGGCGCCCAGCGTCCTGCTCGACGAGGCCACGCGCGCGTCGATGGGCGAGGCGGCCGTGCAGGCGGCGCGCTCCTGCGGCTACCGCGGCGCGGGCACGGTGGAGTTCATCGTGCCGGGCGGCGATCCGTCCTCGTACTACTTCATGGAGATGAACACCCGCCTGCAGGTGGAGCATCCGGTCACCGAGCTGGTCACCGGCCTGGACCTGGTGGAGTGGCAGCTGCGGGTGGCGGCCGGCGAGCCGCTGCCCTTCGGCCAGGAGGACGTGCGGCTGACCGGGCACGCGGTCGAGGCGCGCGTCTGCGCCGAGGACCCCGCGCGCGGGTTCCTGCCGTCCGGCGGCACGGTGCTCCGGCTGCGCGAGCCGCAGGGCGACGGCGTGCGCACGGACTCCGGGCTCAGCGAGGGCGCCGAGGTCGGCAGCCTGTACGACCCGATGCTGTCCAAGGTGATCGCCTACGGCCCGGACCGCGAGAGCGCCCTCAGGAAGCTCCGGGCGGCCCTGGCCGGCACGGTCACGCTGGGCGTGCAGACCAACGCCGGGTTCCTGCGGCGGCTGCTGGCCCACCCGGCGGTCGTGGCGGGCGAACTGGACACCGGGCTGGTGGAGCGGGAGGCCGCCTCGCTGGTCACGGCCGACGTCCCGCCGGAGGTCTACGCGGCGGCGGCGCTGCTGCGTCAGGCCGCGCTCGCTCCCGCGCCCGGCGCGCAGTGGGCGGACCCCTTCTCGGCCGCGGACGGCTGGCGGCTGGGCGGCGAGCCCGCCTGGACGGCGCACCACCTGCAGGCGCCCGGGCACGACCCGGTGACGGTGCGGGTGCGCAGCACGGCGGACGGCGGCCGGGAGGTGCTGCTCGACGGGGAGGAGACCCCCCGGCGCAGCTCCGGGATCCTGCCCCCGCGGCCGGACGACCCCCGCTTCGTCTGCCGGCTCGACGGCGTCACGCACGCCTTCGCCGCGCTGCCGGACGGCTCCTGGCTGGGCCGCGACGGCGACGCCTGGCACCTGCGCGACCACGACCCGGTGGCCGCCTCCCTCACCCGCGGGGCCCACGCGGGCGCCGACTCGCTCACCGCGCCCATGCCCGGCACGGTCACGGTGGTCAAGGTCGCCGTCGGCGACGAGGTGGTCGCGGGTCAGAGTCTGCTGGTCGTGGAGGCGATGAAGATGGAGCACGTCATCTCCGCGCCGCACGCCGGCACCGTCGCCGAACTCGACGTGACACCGGGCTCGACGGTCGCCATGGACCAGGTGCTGGCCGTCGTCGCCCCGGTGGCCGAACCGGCGAAGGAGGAGAAGTGACGACGCTCCCCATGGCCGTACCCGCCCCGGGCCTGCCCGCCCGGGTGCGCATCCACGAGGTCGGCGCACGCGACGGCCTGCAGAACGAGAAGACGACCGTGCCGACGGACGTCAAGGCGGAGTTCGTGCGGCGCCTCGCCGGCGCGGGCCTGACCACCATCGAGGCCACCAGCTTCGTGCACCCGAGGTGGGTCCCCCAACTGGCGGACGCGGAGCAGCTGTTCCCGCTGGTGAGCGATCTGGACGTGGCGCTGCCGGTGCTCGTGCCGAACGAACGGGGACTGGACCGGGCGCTCGCCCTGGGGGCCCGCCGGGTCGCCGTCTTCGCCAGCGCCACCGAGTCCTTCGCCAAGGCCAACCTCAACCGCACGGTGGACGAGGCGCTGGCCATGTTCGAGCCGGTGGTGGCCCGGGCCAGGGCCCGGGACGTGCACGTGCGCGGCTATCTCTCCATGTGCTTCGGCGACCCCTGGGAGGGCGCGGTCCCGGTCGAGCAGGTCGTCCGGGTCTGCCGTGCCCTGCTCGACCTCGGCTGTCACGAGCTGAGCCTGGGCGACACGATCGGGGTGGCCACCCCGGGCCATGTGGCGGCCCTGCTGACCGCGCTGAACGAACAGGGCGTACCCACCGACGTGTTGGGGGTGCACTTCCACGACACCTACGGTCAGGCGCTCGCCAACACCCTCGCCGCGCTCCAGCACGGCGTCACCACCGTCGACGCCTCGGCGGGCGGTCTCGGCGGCTGCCCGTACGCCAAGTCCGCCACCGGCAACCTCGCCACCGAAGACCTCGTGTGGATGCTGCGGGGTCTCGGCATCGACACCGGGGTGGACCTCGGCCGTCTCGTCGCCACCAGCGAGTGGATGGCCGCCCACCTGGGCCGACCCAGCCCGTCCCGCACCGTCCGAGCACTCGGCACCACGACACAGCCCCACAAGGAGCAGTGACCCGACATGGACCACCGTCTCTCCCCCGAACTGGAAGAACTCCGCCGCACGGTCGAGGAGTTCGCGCACGACGTGGTCGCGCCCAAGATCGGCGACTTCTACGAGCGGCACGAGTTCCCCTACGAGATCGTCCGCGAGATGGGCCGCATGGGCCTGTTCGGGCTGCCGTTCCCCGAGGAGCACGGCGGCATGGGCGGCGACTACCTCGCCCTGGGCATCGCGCTGGAGGAACTGGCGCGCGTCGACTCCTCCGTGGCCATCACCCTGGAGGCGGGCGTCTCGCTGGGCGCCATGCCGATCCATCTCTTCGGCACGCCGGAGCAGAAGCGCCAGTGGCTGCCGCGGCTGTGCTCCGGCGAGATCCTGGGCGCCTTCGGGCTGACCGAGCCGGACGGCGGTTCGGACGCGGGAGCGACGCGCACGACGGCCCGTCTCGACCCGGACACGGACGAATGGGTCATCAACGGCTCCAAGTGCTTCATCACCAACTCCGGCACGGACATCACCGGGTTGGTCACGGTCACGGCGGTGACGGGCCGCAAGCCGGACGGCAGGCCGCTGATCTCGGCGATCATCGTCCCGTCCGGCACCCCGGGCTTCACGGTCGCGGCGCCTTACTCGAAGGTCGGCTGGAACGCCTCCGACACGCGTGAGCTGTCCTTCTCCGACGTGCGCGTCCCGGCGGCCAACCTGCTGGGCGAGGAGGGCCGCGGGTACGCGCAGTTCCTGCGGATCCTCGACGAGGGGCGGATCGCCATCGCCGCGCTGGCCACCGGGCTCGCGCAGGGCTGTGTGGACGAGTCGGTGAAGTACGCCAAGGAGCGGCATGCGTTCGGCCGTCCGATCGGCGCCAACCAGGCCGTCCAGTTCAAGATCGCCGACATGGAGATGAAGGCCCACACGGCTCGTCTGGCCTGGCGGGACGCGGCCTCGCGGCTGGTGGCCGGTGAGCCGTTCAAGAAGGAGGCGGCGATGGCGAAGCTGTACTCGTCCACGGTCGCCGTCGACAACGCCCGTGACGCCACCCAGGTGCACGGCGGCTACGGCTTCATGAACGAGTACCCGGTCGCGCGCATGTGGCGCGACTCCAAGATCCTGGAGATCGGCGAGGGCACGAGCGAGGTGCAGCGCATGCTGATCGCCCGGGAGTTGGGACTCCCCGCCTGACCGGACGCCGTCCCACGCCCCGGCACCCCTGCGCCCCGGCGCCCCGGCACCCAGCGCCCCGGCACTCCTGCGCCCCCATCGGCCGCCCGGGGGCGGCCGGGGCCCCCCAGAGGGCGCCGGCGCCGGTGGGCCCCCGCCCCCCGGACGCGTGGGCCGCCGCCAGGGTGTTATTAACCACAGCCG